>JAJPIV010000024.1 GCA_021324595.1 Actinomycetota bacterium
GGCCTGACCACCCGGGCCGAGCGGACGGAGGGCGGCTGGCGGATCAGCGGCCAGAAGATCTGGACCTCGCTGGCGCGCGAGGCCGCGTGGGGGATCTGCCTGGCCCGGACGGACCCCGCGGCCCCCCGCCACGAGGGCATCAGCTGCTTCCTCGTGGACATGAGCTCGCCCGGGGTGCGGGTGCGGCCGCTGCGCGACATCAGCGGGGATGCCCCGTTCCACCAGGTCTTCCTCGACGACGTGCTCGTCCCCGACGACTGCCTGGTCGGAAAGGCCGGCGACGGCTGGGCGATCGCGCGAACCACGCTGGCGAACGAGCGGGTCTCGCTGTCGGCGTCCTGGACGTTCGGCTCGGGCGTGCCCGAGTTGCTGGAGGTCGCGCGGGCTGCTGAGGCGCCTCCGATGGCGGATGTCGGGCGGCTGGTGGCCGAGGGGCGCGCGATCGAGGTGCTCGGCCTGCGGGCGACGATCAAGCGGGTCTCCGGCACCGATCCGGGCGCCACGGGGAGCGTCCGCAAGCTGCTGTCGACGCGCCATGCCCAGCAGGTCGCGGAGGCGTGCCTGGCGATGTGCGGGCACAGCGGCGCGCTCGGCGGCCACGGCTCGCCGGGCGGGCGGGACAAGGCGCCGGACGGCGCTTGGTGGGCCAGGCAGGTCCTGCTGACCAGGGCGCTGACCATCGGCGGCGGGACGACCGACATACAGCTCAACATCATCGGCGAGCGGATGCTCGGCCTGCCCCGTGACCTTGGGCCGCCGGAGTAGCGGCACCCGGGCAGGCGAGGTGACCCGCAGTTGAGCGGGCTGGCCGCGGGGCCGGCTGGGGTGGCGGCACCCGGCCCGCTCGCCTGCGCGGCGGCCGCGTTAACCTGTCCGCCGGAGGGAGTCCGGGCGGGGGAACCCGGCTTCCGCGGAGGGCGCGTGACGGGCAGCGGGGGGCCGGCGGGCGGCCCGGAGGATGATCGGCGCGTGGCCGCGCTGCGGGCGCGGCGCGACCTGCTCAGCTACATCGCGGCAACCCGGCGGGCGCGCAGGCAGCGGGCCTTCGCGCTGCTCAGCGGGGCCCTGTCGGCGGTGGTGCTCGCGGTCTCCGGCGGCGGCTGGCTGCTGGCGGGCTGCCTGAACGCGAGCCTGCGCCGGGTGAACGCGGGCACCGCCCCGGCCCCGGCGGGCGCTCCGCTGAACATCCTGGTCGCCGGCGTGGACGTCCGCGCTGGCCTGACCAGGCGCCAGCAGGCGCTGCTCCACGTCGGCCACGTGATCAGCCACAACTCCGACACCATCATGGTCGTCCACGTCTTCGCCAGCCGGCGCCGCGCCGAGGTGATCAGCCTGCCGAGGGATTCCTGGGTCCGCGTTCCCGGCTTCGGGATGAACAAGATCAACGCCGCGATCGGCCTCGGCGGGCCACGCCTGCTGGTGCGGACGGTGGCGGACGCCACCGGGCTGACCATCAACGACTTCGTCCTGGTGAACTTCCTCGGATTCGTGCGGGTGATCGACGCGCTGGGCGGGGTGAACATCTGCCTGCCTTTCGCCGTCCACGACGCCTACAGCGGCCTGCGCCTGCCGGCCGGCTGGCACCACGTGGACGGCGTCACCGCCCTGAGGTTCGCCCGGGACCGCCATTCGTTCGCCACGTCGGACCTGGCCCGGATCACCGACCAGCAGCAGCTGCTCGCCTCCGCGCTCGAGCAGGCCCGCCGCTCCGGCCTGCTCGGCGACCCGGTGCGGCTGGCGCGGTTCCTGTCGGCCGTCCGCTCGGCGATCACCGTGGACCGGCACCTCGACGTGCTCGGCCTGGCCGGCCAGCTCCGCGCGATCCCGCCCGGCGCGGTCACGTTCGTCACGGTCCCGCTAGCCACGGCCAGCTACCCGGCGCCGTCCGGCCAGTCCGCGGTGCTGTGGGACCGGCCCGCGGCCCGGGCGCTGTTCGCGAGCATCCGGCGGGACCTGCCGTTCACCCGGTTCCGCCGCCGGCCGGCCGGCCCGGCGCCCGCCTGGGCGGCCAGGCCGCGGAGCGCGGCCCAGGCCGCGTGCCGCCGGTGAGCCGCGGGACGGGCGACGGCGGGTCGCGCCGCTGCCCGGCCGGCCCCGCGGGATCGGCCCCGCGGGATCCCGCCCTGGCGGGCCGGCCGTCAGGCCCGCGCGGCCGCCAGCTCCGTGGCCGTGTAGCGGCCGACCGCGAGGACGTCGGAGGTGACGTTGATCAGCCGGCAGCCGTTCTCCCGGTACAGCCGCGCGGTCGCGCCATCGGTGGCGTGGACGCCGACCGGCTTGCCCGCCGCCCCGCACGCCTCCCAGATCCGCTCCAGGGCCGGCCTCAGCACCGGGTCGGCCGGGTCGAGCGCGCAGCCAAGCGAGTACGACAGGTCCCGCGGCCCGACGTAGATGCCGTCCACGCCGGGCACGGCCAGGATCGCCTCCAGGTCGGCCATCGCCGCCGCGGACTCGACCATGATCACGCAGAACGGCTCGGCGCCGGCCAGCGCGCCGCCCCCTGACCGGTAGCCGCGCGGCGGGTAATGGCAGGCCCCGACCGCCGCGCGGGCCTGCTCGGCGGACTCGATGTTGGGCACGATCGCCCCGGCGCAGCCCAGGTCGAGTGCGCGGCCGATGTCGGCGGGGTGCGCATGCCTGACCCTGGCGACCGGCGCCGCGCCCGCCGCCGCGATCGCGGTGGTGAGCGCGGGCAGGTCATGCTCGGTAGCCGCCCCGTGCTGCAGGTCGATGACGACGTAGTCCAGGCCGGCCGCAGCCAGCGCGCGCACGGCCAGCACGTCGGGAATCGTGGCCCAGCCGCCGTAGAGCGGCTCGGAGCCGCCCAGCCGGGCGGCGAAGGACTCTGAGCGCATGGCACAGCAAAGCACACGCGCCGCCCGGCGCCGCCTGCGCCCCGCCCCGTCTCGCCGCACGGGCCACGGGCCACCTGGCCCGGGCGGGGCGCTACTGTCATCTCTCGTGACCATCGGTTCGTTCCGGGCGGCCGGGGCCGCGGCGCGATGACGGTCCCGCTGTCGGCACCCGGCCTGTGGCTGCTCGGCCTGGAGCGCGCCGTCATGCTCGGCGGGCTGGCGCTCGCCCTCGGCGGGATCGCCGGGCGCGGCGCCCTCAGGAACTACAAGGGCACCGGCCCGGCCCCGCTCCCCGAGCCATGGGCGCTGCCGGGCAGCCTGGTCGGCCTCGCCGGCGCGGCCGCGCTGCTGCTCACCTCCCTCGCCGACCGCCCGCTCGCCGCCAGCCTGTCCCACCCCCTGGTGCTCGGCCTGGGCGCCGCCGCCACTCCGGCGATCGCCCTGATCGAGGTGGCCTTCTTCACCGTCGCCGCGCTGCTGTCGTGGCAGGGCCGCGGCGGCGGCTCGCTGCCGCTGCTCGGAGTGGTCCTGGCCGAGGCGGTCCGCTCTCACCCCGACGGGATGATCCCGGCGGCGGGGGCGCTGCTGGCCATCTGCCACATGCTGCCGGCGATCCTGTGGGCCGGGATGCTCGCCTACACCCTCCGCGCGGCGATCGCGTGGCGCTCCGACCCGGTGGCGATGCAGGGCCTGATCCGGCTCTACGCCAACGTGGCGGCCTGGCTGTTCAGCGTCGTGGTGGTCACCGGCCTGATCGCGGCCGTGCTGCTGGTGCCGCTCGGCTCCCTGCTGACGACTGCCTACGGCCGGTTCCTGATCGCCAAGGCGGCCCTCGTCGCGGTGGCCGCCTGCATGGCGATCGCCGGCCGGGTCGCGCTGAACCGCCGGGCCGCGCCGGGCGCCGGGCCGGCCCGCGCGACCCGGGTGGAGCTGGGCGCGCTCGCCAGCGTGCTGGTCGTCACCGCGATCCTCACGGTGATCACCCCTCCGGCGAAATCGGTGTACAGCGCCCAGCCGCCGGGCCGCCACCACGCGACGGTCGTGGCTACGGGCAGCCGGGCGGGCTGACGCGCCGCGACGGCCGCGCCGCCATCCGGGCCCGCGGTTACAGTGCCCCCATGGTGGTTCACGCGCTGACTCGCACGGGCGTCAAGGCGGCCGTGGCGGCCGCCGTGCTCCTTGGCGCGGTCGGTGCCGGGTTCTGGATCGGGCTGACCGTCGCCCGGGGCAGCGGCCAGCTGGTGTGCACGGCCAACCCGTGCCGGATCACGATGACCCGCAATGGCCGGGACGGGCTGGTGATCAAGGACGCGCCCGGCCCGAGGGTGGAGAACGCCCTGCTGATCGTCGATCCGTCCGGCATCCCCGAGCTGTGGCAGAACGCCTCCGGCGCCTACGAGGGGCCGAAGGGCGAGATCTGCACGACCGACGGCGCGCTCGCCCCGGTCGCCTGCCTGGGCAGCGACGGCCGCACCGGCTGGGTCAGGATCGACGGCCAGGTGCTGACCGGCGCGGACATCGCGTGGCTGCACCGGGCGGAACGGCGCGGCATTCCCCAGCGCCCGGGCTGATCGCGTCACCCCCGCCGGGCCGGCGCCTACTGGAGCATCCGGGCGCGGCAGGCCAGCTGCAGCGCCAGCCGCTGGTCGGCGTCGGCGAGGTCGACTCCGAGCAGGCCGGTGATCCGCCTGATCCGGTTGCTCACCGCGTTGCGGTGCAGGTGAAGCCGGGACGCGGTCCTGGTGACCGATCCCTGCTCGTCGAGGAACGCGGCCAGCGTGCGGATCGCCGTCTCGCAGCGCGCCCGCCCGAGGCGCTCCAGCGGTGCCAGCTGCATCCGCACCGAGGCCCGGGCCGTATCCGAGGCGTACCACTCCATCAGCATGCGCTGCACGCCGGTGGCGTCGTGGGCGGTCACCCCCGGCGGCCTGCCGGCAGCGCGGGCGGCGGCGATCGCGCCGCGCGCCTCGGCCGCGGCGGCGCGCAGGCCGAGCGGGCCCTCGTGCGGGGCGCTCACGCCGGCCCGGAGCCGCAGCGCGGGGAACCTGGCGCCGATCGCCCGCAGGGCCCGCGCCGCTGACCGGGACGCCCGGGCGCCCGCCTGGACGCCCGGATCGGAGCTGGTCATCCAGACCAGGACGATCGCGCGCGCGATCCGGCACAGGTACCAGGCCCCGCCGCTGCTCGCCGCCGCGTTCAGCGCGAGCCGCCCGGCGGATTCGAGCAGTTCGAAGCGCTGGACCTCGTCCCGCGCCACCCCGGCCAGGTTGTCTGCCTCGATCCGCACGGCGACGTGCCAGCCGGCGATCGGGACGCCTAGCTGCCTGGCCCGGTCCAGCAGGTCCTCGTTCAGCGCCGATTCGGAGATCAGCAGCTCGGCCAGCAGCTCGCCGCGCGAGCGGATCGGCAGCTCCCGTGCCCGGTGCTCGGCGTCGGCGAGCCGGGCGGCGGCCGCGGACGCCAGGCGGAGCACCAGGCGGGCGGCGACCGCCAGGTCGCCGTGGGCGCCCGGCGCCACCAGGCGGAAGGGCGCGGCGCCGGGTGCGGGCGGGCCGCCGTCCGCGGCCGCGGGCCGCTCGGCGAGTACCGGGGTGCCAAGCGCCTCCCCGACGAGCGCGCATAGCTCATCCAGCCCCGCGCCGGAGCCCTCGGCCCGGTCCACCGCGTCGATGCCCGCGCTCGCCCGGGCCAGGGCGGCCGCCGGCCCGCCGCCGACCTCGCCGAGGACGGCCAGCAGCAGGCCGGTCAGCTCGGCCTGTCCCGGGATCCAGACCAGCGCCAGGCCGGCGCGCCCGGCGATGTCCATCGCGGTCGCCGGCGGCTGCCAGCGGCGCTCCGCGAACGCCGCCACCGCGCTGACCCCGCCGAGGGCGGCCCAGCGCAGGGCCATGTCGAACCGGTAGTCGGTGGCCAGGTCCGACAGCGCGCGGCCGAGGATGACCAGGCTCCCCGCCGGAGCGGCCTCCAGGTCGGCGAACCGCTCCGCCAGGCGCACGCCAGTGACCTCACGGCCCCCGCCTCCGTCGGTGACCCGGGTGAGGCCCGCCAGCGGCCGGGCCGACAGGATCGCGTCCACACTGGTCACGAGGCCCGATGATAGGCGCATCGCACATGATGTGACGCATCACTGTGCATCGTGATCATTCCGCCTCCGGGCGGCTGCTGCGACCATCCAGGGGTGGCGACCCTGGCATCGGCTCCCGGCCGGAAGCCGCACGGCAGGTTCCGGCTCGCCGTCGACATCGGCGGCACCTTCACCGACCTGGTGGCGGTCGACACGGCCAGCGGCGCGGTGGTGCGGGCCAAGGCGGACACCACGCCCGGCCAGCTCGACGCAGGGGTGCTCAAGGCGCTCGCCCAGTCCGGCGTGCCCGGCGAGGCGATCGAGGCGTTCATCCACGGCACCACGGTGGTGATCAATGCGATCACCGAACGGCGCGGCGCGGTGACCGCCCTGGTCACCACCAGGGGCTTCCGCGACGTGCTGGAGATCGGCCGCGCCAACCGGCCGGACCTGTACAACCTCGCGTACGCCAAGCCGGCGCCGTTCGTGCCCAGGCACCTGCGGTTCGAAGTCACCGAGCGGATGACCTGGCAGGGCACAGCCGCCCGGCCGCTGGACGAGGACGAGGCCGCCGCGGTCGCCGGCTCGATCGCCGCCGCCGGGGTCACCGCGGTGGCGGTCTGCCTGCTGCACGCCTGGGCGAACCCCGGGCATGAGCGGCTGCTCGCCGCGATCCTGCGCGCCCGCCTCCCGGGCATCGCGGTCGTGGCCTCCCATGAGGTCAGCGGCCAGTGGCGGGAGTACGAGCGGTCGAGCACGGTGGCCCTGTCCGCCTACGTCCAGCCGGTCGTCGCGGGCTACCTCGGCTCGCTGGCGGCCTCCCTGCGGGGCCAGGGCGTCATCGGCCCGCTCTATGCGATGCGGTCGAACGGCGGCGTCGGCTCGTTCGAGCGCGCGGCGCGGGCACCGGTCTCGCTGCTGGAGTCCGGCCCGGTCGCCGGGGTGATCGCCGCCGCCGAGCTCGGGCGCCGTCTGGGCAACCGGAACGTCCTCACGCTGGACATCGGCGGGACCACCGCCAAGACCTCCGCGATCCGCGACGGCGAGGTGCGGATCGACACGCTGCACCACATCGGCAGGACGCCGTCGTTCCCCGGGTACCCGGTCCAGGTCCCGACCGTGGAGATCATCGAGATCGGCGCCGGCGGCGGATCGGTGATCTGGCTGGACGGCGCGGACGGCCTGCACGTCGGGCCGCGCAGCGCCGGAGCCGATCCCGGCCCGGCCTGCTACGGCCGCGGCGGCGCCAGGCCGACCCTCACCGACGCGAACCTGCTGGCCGGCCGGCTCGATCCCGGCTACTTCCTCGGCGGGGCGATGCCGCTCGACCCCGCTGCCGCCGAGCGGTCGCTCGCCCGGCTCGGCGCGCAGGTCGGGGCGGACGCCCGGGCGGTGGCCCGCGGGGCGCTGCGGTACGCGACCGCGCAGATGAGCCACGCGCTGCGGCTGGTGACCGTGCGCCGGGGCTACGACCCGCGGGACTTCGCCTTCGTCGCCTACGGCGGCGCCGGCCCCCTCCACGCGACGCTGCTCGCCCGCGAGCTCGGCATCACCAGGACCGTGATCCCGCCCGGCCCGGGCCACTTCTCCGCGTTCGGCATGCTCGCCAGCCCGATGCGCGGGGAGGCCGTGCGGACCGTGCTCGGCCGCCTCGGACGGCTCGACCTCGCCGCCGCGTTCGCCGGCGTGGAGCGGGCGGCGGCCGCCGAGCTCGGCCAGGGGACGCAGGGCGCCGGGGATGTCCAGGTCGCCCGGTACGCCGAGCTCAGGTACGCCGGCCAGGAGCACACCCTGGAGGTCCCGGTTCCCGACCCGCGGGATCCCGCCGCGATCGCCGCCGCGTTCGAGCGCCGCTGCCTGGAGGCGTACTCGTTCCGGCTCGACGCCCCGGTCGAGGTGGTCGCGCTGCGGGTCAGCGCGACGGCGCCGGCGGCCGGGCTGAGCTGGGCCGACCAGGCGCCTCCCGGGGCGGTGCCGCCCTCCGCCAGCCGGGTGGTGGACCTTGACCCCTACGGGGAGCCGCGCCGGGTGCCGGTGCTGCTGCGCGCCGAGCTCGCGGACGGGCGCCAGGTCCGCGGGCCGTGCGTGATCGAGGAGCCGGCCGCCACCACGCTGGTGCTGCCCGGGCAGGCGGCCGGCCAGGACCGCGCGGGCAACCTCGTGGTCGAGGAACTGCCATGACCGCGGACCGGTTCACGATGGACGTGCTGCGCGAGGGGTTCGCGGCGATCAGCGACGAGATGTTCACCTCGCTGCAGCGCACGTCGCAGAGCCCGATCATCTACGAGGTGCTCGACTTCGGGGTCGGGATCACCGACGCGGCCGGCGAGCTGGTGTCGCAGGGCAACGGCGTCGCCGGGTTCCTCGGCCCGCTCGGCGACGTGGTCCGGGAGGTGCTGGCGCGCCGGATGGACCTGCGGCCGGGCGACGTCATCGCCGCCAATGACCCCTACTCCGGCGGCGGCACGCACCTGTCCGATGTCGCGCTGGTCCGCCCGGTCTTCGCCGATGGCGACCTGATCGGCTTCGCGGTGGCGAAGGGGCACTGGACCGAGGTCGGCGGGAAGGACCCCGGGTCATGGACGGCCGACTCGGCCGACGTGTACGCGGAGGGCCTGCAGCTGCCGTTCGTGTACGCCTGGCGGGGCGGTGAGCCGGCGGGGGACCTGCGGGCGATCCTGGCGGCGAACAGCAGGCTCCCGGAGATGACCCTCGGCGACCTGACCGCCCAGGCGGCGTGCCTGGAGGTGGCCGAGCGGCGGCTGGCCGAGATGTGCGCAAGGTACGGCGCCGGGGCGGTCCGCGCGGCCATGAGCGCCGCGATCGACCGCGGCGAGCGGCTGGCCAGGCAGGCGCTGGCGCGGATGCCGCACGGGGTGTACGCCGCGTCGGACCACACCGACACCGACGGCCTGGGCAACGGCCCGTTCCCGGTCCAGGTCCGGGTGGAGATCGGCCCCGGCGGGATGACCTGCGACTTCACGGGCAGCCACGGGCAGGTGCCCGGCCCGATCAACTGCACCTGGAGCGGGCTGGTCTCGGGGGTGCGCACGGTCTTCAAGGCGATCACCGACCCCGCCGAGCCTGCCACCGACGGCTGGTTCCGGCCGCTGACGATCATCTGCCCCCCGGGCACGATCTTCACCGCCCGGCGGCCCGCGCCGGTCGCGGCGTACTTCGAGGCCACCGAGATGGCCACGGACCTGGTGTGGCACGCGCTCGCCCCGGCGTTCGGCGACCGGCTGCCGGCCGGGACGTTCATGTCGGTCTGCTCGACCTCGCTGGCCCTCACCCACCCGGAGAGCGGCGAGCCGGCCCTGCTCGTCGAGCCGCAGGCGGGAGGGTGGGGCGCCGGGCGGGAGGCCGACGGCCAGCACGCCCTGGTCTCGGCCGGCGACGGGGAGACCTACGTGATCCCGGTGGAGGTCGCCGAGCAGCGCTACGGCATCCGGGTCGAGCGGTTCGGCCTCGACATCGTGCCCGGCGCCGGCGCCGGACGGCGGCGCGGCGGGCGGGGGCTCGTCCGCGAGTACCGGATCTGCTGCGACGAGGCGCTGCTCACGGTCGCCTGGGGGCGGCACGAGTCCCCGCCGTGGGGCGCCGCGGGCGGGCGCGACGGCTCGCCGAACTACGTCGAGGTGCTCCGCGGCGGCCGCCCGGCCGGGCCGCGGTTCGGGAAGGCGGCCCGGGTCCGGCTCGCCCGCGGTGACCTGGTCCGGCTGGTGACCGGCACCGGCGGCGGGTACGGCGACCCCCGCGAGCGCGAGCCCGAGCGGGTCCTGGCCGACCTGCGCGACGAGCTCATCACGCCGGAGGAGGCCGCGCGGTGGTACGGGCTGGCGGACAGCGGGCGGCCAGTCGGGCATGGTAATTCCGGCATTACTGATATTAAGGTAGATAACGCATGAGACGGCTTCTCGATGAACCGGCGCTGCGGTCACTGGCCCGCGGATGCGCCGTGCTGGGCACCGGCGGGGGCGGTGATCCCCGGATCGGGCTGCTGCAGGCGCTCCAGGCGATCGAGGAGTCCGGGCCGACGGAGCTCGTCGACCTCGACGATCTCCCCGACGACGCGCTGATCATGCCGTGCGGGATGATCGGCGCGCCGACCGTCCACATCGAGAAGATCGAGAACGGCAGCGAGGGCGCGGTCCTGCGCGCCGAGCTCGAGCGGCAGACTGGCCGGAAGGTGGCCGCGCTGATGCCCGCCGAGATCGGCGGCTCGAACGGGCTGCTGCCGGTCTCCTGGGCCGGGCGGATCGGGCTGCCGGTCGTGGACGCCGACGGGATGGGCCGGGCGTTCCCCGAGGTGCCCCAGGTCACCATGCACCTGGCGGGCATCTCGCCGAGCCCGGGAGTGATGACCGACGAGCGCGGCAACGTCCTGGTCTTCCGGGCGATCTCCGGGGCCTGGATGGAGCGGCTCGAGCGGTGCGCCGCGGTCGAGTTCGGCGGCGCCGGGGCGGCGACCGAGTACCCGATGACCGTCAGGCAGGCCCGGGGCGCCACCGTCCGGGGCAGCTACACGCTGGCGATCAGGATCGGCGACGCGCTGGCCGCCGCCGCCGGCGACCCGGTCGCCGCGGTGGTCGCCGAGACCGGGGCGTTCCCGCTGGTCGGCGGCAAGGTGACCGACGTGGAACGGCGCACCACCAAGGGCTTCGTGCGCGGCTCGGTGGTGATCGAGGGCCTCGGCGACGACGCCGGGCGGCTGATCCGCCTGGAGATCCAGAACGAGAACCTGGTCGCCCTGGAGCAGGGAGCCGTGCTCGCCAGCGTCCCCGACCTGATCTCGGTCCTGGACACCGAGACCGCCGACGCGATCCCCACCGAGCGGGTCAGGTACGGCCAGCGGGTCACCGTGATCGCGATGGCGTGCGACCCGGTCTGGCGCACCGCGGCCGGGCTGGGCATGGCCGGGCCGCGCGCGTTCGGCTACGACTTCGACTACGTGCCCGTGGAGGAGCTGGCCGGTGCCCGCGCTTGACCACCGCCTCGGCATCGACGTCGGCGGGACCAACACCGACGCGGTGATCCTGGACCGCTCCGACCGGGTGCTCGCCAAGGCCAAGGTGCCGACGACGCAGGACGTGACCGGGGGCATCGTCGCCGCCCTCGACGCGGTGATCCGCGCCCCGGGGGCGGACCCGGCCAGGATCACCCACGCGATGCTGGGAACCACGCACGCGACCAACGCGGTCCTGGAGCGGCGGCGGCTGCAGCGGGTCGCGGTGATCCGCATCGGCGCGCCCGCCACGCTCGGCATCCGGCCGATGTTCGAATGGCCGGCCGACCTGACCGCGGCGGTCAGCGCCGGCGCCGCGATCGTGGCGGGCGGCATCGAGTTCGACGGCCGCGACCTGGCCCCGTTCGACGGCGAGGCGGTCGCCCGGTTCCTCGCCACGGTCGCCGGGCGGGCCGAGGCGGTTGCGATCACCAGCGTGTTCGCGCCGGTCTCCCCCCGGCACGAGCTGGAGGCGGCCGAGATCGTCAAGCGGGAGCTCGGCGAGGTGAGCGTATCCCTCAGCCACGAGATCGGCTCGGTCGGGCTGCTGGAGCGGGAGAACGCGACGATCCTCAACGCCGCGCTGGGCGCGGTGGCCGGGGACGTCGCCCGGGCGCTCGGCGAGGCGCTGGCCGCCCACGCCCTGTCCCCGGTGACGTTCTTCGCGCAGAACGACGGCACGCTCATGGCCCTCGACCACGCGCTGCGGTACCCGGTGCTGACCATCGGCAGCGGCCCGGCGAACAGCATCCGGGGCGCCGCGTTCCTCACCGGCCGCTCCGACGCCCTCGTCGCCGACGTCGGCGGCACCTCCACCGACGTCGGCGTGCTGGTGAACGGCTTCCCCAGGGAGTCGTCGCAGGGCGTCGAGATCGGCGGGATCCGCACCAACTTCCGGATGCCGGACCTGGTGACGATCGCGCTCGGGGGCGGCACGGTGCTCTCCGGCGACGGCGACCAGGTGCGCCTCGGCCCGCGCAGCGTCGGCTACCGGCTGCGCCAGGAGGCGCTGGTCTTCGGCGGGAGCACCCCGACGCTCACCGACAGCGCGGTCGCGGCCGGGCGGGCGGCGCTCGGCGACCGCTCGCGGGCCAGGGCCGCCGCCCGGCTGCTCGCGGCGGCCGCGCGCCGTGCCGACGCCGAGCTCGCCGACGCCATCGACCGGGTGAAGACGGCCAGGGGGGACATGGCCCTGATCGCCGTCGGCGGCGGCAGCATCCTGATCCCCGACCAGCTGCCCGGCGTCAGCGAGGTCATCCGCCCGGACCACTTCGACGCGGCGAACGCGATCGGCGCCGCGATCGCCTCGGTGAGCGGGCAGGTGGACCGGATCTTCCACTTCGGCCCCGGAGGCCGCCAGGCCGCCCTCGACGAGGCCAGGGATGAGGCCAGGGACCACGCGGTCGCGGCCGGCGCCGACCCCGCCACGGTCGCGATCGTCGAGATCGAGGAGATCCCGCTCGCCTACCTCACCTCCCCCGCCGTCCGGATCAAGGCCAAGGCGGCCGGAGCCCTCGGCGGGCTGTGCGGCCCGGCGGCTGACCCGCCGCCCGGGCGCGGTCACGAATCCATGGAAATCGGCATCAGAGGTGAGACATGAGAAGGCACAGAGCCAGGGCCGCGGCTCCCGGAGCCGCGCTCGCGCTGCTGCTCGCCGCCTGCGGCGGCGGCAGCTACGGTTCCGGCGGCAAGGCGGCGGCGTCCGCCGTCTTCACCTATGACACCTACACGCAGGTCATGGTGGACGGCTGGGACCCGGCGACCGAGTACTCCAACGGCATCATCGCGATGAGCAACATGTACGAGACGCTCACGCGGTACAACCCGGTCACCCACCAGCTGGACCCGCTGCTCGCCACCCGCTGGTCGCACTCGCCAGACGGGCTCACCTGGACCTTCCAGCTCCGGCACGGGGTCCGCTTCCACACCGGCCGGCTGATGACCGCCCAGGCGGCCAGGGCCGCGATCCTGCGGACCAAGCGGCTCGGCGGCGGCGCGTCCTACATCTGGGGCGCGGTGAAGAGCATCGACACCCCGGGCCCGTTCACCCTGGTGTTCCACCTGTCCTACCCCTCGCCCCTCGCGCTGGAGGCCTCGGCGGACTACTCGGCGTACATCTACGACACCCGGGCCGCCGGGCAGGGCAGCCTCACCAAGTGGCTCAACGCGCCGCACGACGCGGGAACCGGCCCGTACACGCTGCAGTCCTGGCACAACGGCCAGGAGTTCGAGGTCGTGCTCAAGGCGTTCCGCGGGTACTGGGGCGGCTGGTCCGGGCGGCACTTCACCAAGGTCGTGTTCCGCGTCGTCCCGCAGGACACCACCGCGGCGCAGCTGCTGCGCGCCGGGCAGGTCAGCTTCGTCGAGCAGATGAGCCCGTCGCTGTGGGCCTCGCTGCGCGGCGCCCCCGGCATCAGGCTGGTCAGCGCGCCGTCCTGGCAGAACTTGCTGGCGCAGCTCAACACCCAGGCGCTGAGCCTGCCGGTCCGCCAGGCGATCTCCTACGCCACCGACTACCCGGGGATCATCGCGGCGCTCAAGGGCGCGGCGGTGCCATCCAGCGGGATCGTCCCGGCCGGGCTGTTCGGCCACTTCACGAACCTGCCGAGCTACGCCTACGACCCGGCGAGGGCCGCGCGCCTGCTGCGCCAGGCCGGCTACGGTCCGGGACGGCGCCCGCTCAGCCTGACCCTGACCTACACCGCGGGCGACTCCAACGAGCAGGTCGTCGCGACCCTGCTGAAGTCGACCCTGGCCCGGCTGAACGTCCGCCTGAGCGTGCAGCCCCTGGCCTGGGCGACGCAGTGGGCGAAGGGGAAGTCCGCCTCCCCGGCGGCGCGGCAGGACATCTTCGTGGAGTACTGGTGGCCGGACTACGCCGACCCGTACTCGTGGTTCGTGAACCTGCTGCAGACGCAGAAGCAGCCCTTCTTCAACCTCTCGTACTACTCCGACCGCACTCTCGACAGCCAGATCGCCAGGGTCGAGTCGCTCGTGGCCACCAACCCGGCGGCGGGCAGCGCCCTGTACCGGACGATGCAGGTGGAGATCCTGCGGCAGGCGCCGATCGTGTTCTTGTACAACACCAACTACCAGTACGCGATGACCACGACGTTCTCCGGCTTCCAGGTCAACCCGGCCTACCCGAACGTGGTCTTCGCCTACGACCTGAGGCCGTAGCGGTGCTCGTCTTCGCCGCGCGCCGGATCGCCCTGGCCATCGGCGTGATCGCGGGCGTCCTCGTGGTGACGTTCGCGGTCGTCCACCTCGTGCCCGGCGATCCGGCCGCGGCCTGGGCGGGCCCGCACGCGACGGCCGCCCAGATCGCGCGGGCGCGCCGGGCCCTCGGGCTGGACCGGCCGGTGCCGGCGCAGCTGGCCTCGTACTTCGCCGGGATCGCCACCGGGAACTGGGGCACCTCGATCCACACGCACCAGCCGGTGCTGTCCGACATCGCCTCGGCCGCGCCCGCCTCGCTCGAGCTGGTCATCACCGCGCTGCTGCTCGCGGTCGCGGCCGGGGTCCCGCTCGGCCTGGTCTCCGCACGGCGGCCCGGCCGCCCCGCCGACCAGCTCATCAGGGCCGGCTCCATCCTCGGGGTGTCGATGCCGATCTTCTGGATGGCGCTGATCCTGCAGCTGGTCTTCGCGCAGCGCCTGCGGTGGCTGCCGGCCGCCGGGGAGTACTCCCCCGCGCTGCTGTTCACCCATCCCCTGGTCCGCCGGACCGGCCTGCCGGTCATCGACGCGCTGCTCGCCGGGAACTGGCCGATGCTCGGCAGCACCCTGGTCCACCTCATCCTGCCCGCCGTGGTCGTGGCGGCCTACCCGGCGGGCCTCATCGCCCGGATGGTGCGGGCGCAGGTGCTCGACGCGCTCGGGGAGGCGCACATCCTCAACGCCCGGGCGCTCGGCTTCCCCGAGCGGCAGGTGTTCGGCCGGTTCGCCCTCAAGCTGGCGTGGACGCCGGTCGCCGCCGCCGTGGCGCTGGTCTTCGGCTACTCGCTGGTCAACACGTTCCTGGTCGAGTCGATCTTCGACTGGCCGGGGCTGGGCAGCTACGCCGCGGCGTCGATCACCACGCTGGACACCCCGGCGATCCTCGGGGTCACGCTCTTCGTCGCGATCGCCTACGTGCTCGCGAACCTGATCGTGGACCTGGCGCAGGCCGCCATCGACCCGAGGATCCGGCTGCGGTGATCGAGTCCCCGGTCCTCGCCCCGCCGGACGCGGCGGTGCCCCGCGGCGCGCGGGCGCTGCGCGCGCTGCGGGCCAACCCCCTGCTGCTGGCCGGTGCGGCCCTGGTCCTGCTCATCGTGCTGGCGGCCGTCCTCGCCCCGCTGCTGGCCCCGTACCCGGGCGACGCCGGGACGGCCACGCACCCGTTCGCGGCCCTGCGCCCCCCGTCGGCCGCGCACCCGTTCGGCACCGACGAGGTGGGCCGCGACATCCTGTCCCGGGTGCTCTACGGCGCGCGGGTCTCCCCGTTGATCGCCGTCGTCGTGCTGGCGATCGCCTGCGCGGTCGGGGTCCCCCTCGGCGTCGCCGCGGGGTTCTTCGGCGGCTGGCTGGACGAGGCGATCATGCGGGTGACGGACGTGTTCCTCGCGTTCCCGCCGCTGCTGCTCGCGCTCGCCCTGGCCGCGGTCCTGCCCGCCAGCCTGGTCAGCGTCACGGTCGCGATCGCGGCCTCGTGGTGGCCGTGGTACGCGCGCCTGCTCCGCGGGCAGGCCGCCTCGGTGGCCGGGCGGCCGTACATCGAGGCGTGCCGGGCGCTCGGGATCTCCCGGGCGCGGATCGTCTTCCGGCACATCCTGCCGAACTCGGTCACGCCGCTGCTCGTGCAGGTCTCCCTGGACGTGGGGGGCGTGATCCTGACCGCCTCCGCGCTCTCCTTCCTCGGGCTGGGCGCCCAGGACCCGGTACCCGACTGGGGGCTCATGGTGGCCGAGGGCCAGGGCTACTTCACGCCCGACTGGTGGCTGGTGACCTTCCCGGGCCTGGCGATCCTGCTCACCGCGTTCGCGTTCAACCTGCTGGGCGACGGGCTGCGGGACATGCTCGACCCGAGGCGGAGCTTCCTGCCATGACCGGCACCCCGCCCCGCGGCCCGGACGCGCGGGTCGCCGTCACGGGCCTGCGGGTCAGCTTCGGCGGCCGCGAGGTCGTCGCCATCGACGACCTGCGGGTCGGCCCGGCGGAGATCGTCGGCCTGGCCGGGGAGAGCGGCTCGGGCAAGTCGATGACCACGCTGGCGATCCTCGGCCTGGCGGGCACCGTCGGCGCGAGCGTCCGCGGCAGCGTCACCCTGGACGGCCGGGAGCTGACCACGCTGCGCCAGGAGCAGATGCGCGCGATCCGCGGCCGCCGCATCGCCGCGATCTTCCAGAGCCCGTCCACCGCGTTCAGCCCGGTGCACCGGGTCGGCACGGTGATGACCCGCGCGCTGCGCCTGCACGGCGCGACGCCGGCGCAGGCCACCGAGCAGGCGGCCCAGGCTCTGCGCCAGGTGCTGCTGCGGCCCGAGCTGATGTGCCGCTACCCGTCCCAGCTCTCCGGCGGGCAGCTGCAGCGGGTCGCGATCGCGCTCGCGCTGGCGCTCCGCGCCGACGTGCTGCTCGCCGACGAGCCCACCAGCGCGCTCGACGTCACCGTCCAGGCCGAGGTGCTCGACCTGCTGCGCGAGCTGCGGGAGGCGGCCGGCATGTCGGTGCTGTTCATCAGCCACGACCTGGCCGTCGTCGCCGAGCTGTGCGACCGGGTCGCGGTGATGCGCCGGGGCCGCATCGTCGAGCAGGGACCGGCCGCCCGGGTGCTGTCGGCGCCGGAGGACCCGTACACCGCCGAGCTGCTCGAGTCGGTGCCCAGGCTGGGAGGCCGCCGATGACCAGAACCCCGCCCCGGGAGCGCGCCCCGCTGGGGGACGGCGGGCCGCCGGCCGGCGGCCCGCCGGCTCCCGCGGCGCCGCTGCTGCGGATCCGCGACCTGGTCGTCAGGTTCGGCGCGGTCCGGGCCGTCAGCGGGGTCAGCCTGGACGTCCCGCCCGGCCCGGCCGGGCTCGGCCTGATCGGCGAGAGCGGTTCGGGCAAGTCCACCATCGGCCGGGCGATCCTGCGCCTGGTGCCGACCTCGGGCGGGAGCATCTCGCTCGGCGGGTCCGACATCGGCTCGCTGCGCGGCGCCTCGCTCCGCCGGTACCGCCGGGACGTTCAGATCGTCTTCCAGGATCCCGACAACAGCCTCGACCCGCGGATGCGGATCGGGACGACGATCACCGAGGCGCTGCTGGCCCACGCGATCGTGCCGCGGGCCGGCGCGGGCGAGCGCGTCGCCGAGCTCCTCACCGAGGCGGGACTGGACCCCGGCCTCGCCGCGCGGTACCCCCACCAGCTCTCCGGCGGCCAGCGCCAGCGCGTGGCGATCGCCCGCGCGCTGAGCGTGCGGCCGCGGATGCTCGTGCTCGACGAGCCGACCAGCGCCCTGGACGTGCGCACCCAGGCGCGGATCCTGGCGCTGATCCGGGAGCTGCGCTCGGCGCGGAGCCTGTCCTACCTGCTGATCACTCACAACTTCGGGGTGGTGAGCGAGCTGTGCGAGCGGACGGCGGTCCTCTACCTGGGCACGATCACCGAGATCGGGCCCACGAGCGCGCTGCTCAGCGCGCCGGCGCACCCGTACACGCTCGCCCTGCGGTCCGCGGTGCCCGAAGTCGCGGTCGCCGACCGGCGGCCCAGGATCGTGCTGCCCGGCGAGCCGCCGGATGCCACCAGGCCACCGTCGGGCTGCGTCTTCCGCACCCGATGCCCGCTCGCCGTGCGGCGCTGCGAGGAAGAGCCACCCGTCCTGCGCCCCGTCGGCGACGGCCACCAGGCAGCCTGCCACCGTGCCGAGGACGTGCTCGCCGGCGCGCCGCTCGGCGCGGCTCAGCCCGCCGGGGGGACGACCGGCCCGGCCGTGGACCCCTGCGGCCGGGCCGGCCCGACTGACCGGATCAGGCGACGCGGCGCAGGTGCTCGGACTTCTCCAGGGTCACGGCCTGGTCCCTGAACTTGCGGGACAGCCCGCCGAAGAACTCCAGGATCGGCCGCCAGAACCAGGCCGCGCCGCCGATCAGGATCCCGGTGATCGTCACCCCGATCTCGCTGTTGCGGACCGGGATGCTCCAGGCGCTGAAGAGGCTGAAGTTCACCAGCCACGCGGCCCCGACGCCGAGCGCCACCACCACGAACGCCCACGCCTCGGAGGCCAGCGACAGGAACCGGTCCGCGATCTTCGCCACGGCGAGGACGGCCAGTCCCAGCAGGGCGAGCATGCCAAACGCGTACATCACGCGCCTCCCTTGCCGACGCTTCTCCGGTCACCAGGCTCGCGCGGATCGGGTGGCCGGCTTAGAGGCGAAGGTCCCGCCGATGGGCGCCGGGTCTCCCCGGCACCCGGCGGCGGCCCGCGGACCGCCACGCGGATGCGCGCGGGCTCGGCCGAGCACGTGTTCCTCGGCCGGGCCGGGGGCGGCGGCCGGTCACGCGGATGCGCGCGGGCCGGCCACGCGGATGCGCGCGGGCCGTCGCCGTGCTCGTCCGCCTGGCGCGCCTGGGCGGCCGCGGCCCGGAGCACGTCGAACTCCCCGGCGGATGGCCCCGGCAGGGGCGGCTACCCGTTCCCGGTGGCCCTCGCCGGTCCCGGCCGGCGCCTGTCGCCCGCCCTGACGGCCAGCGGCCCGGGCGCGGCCGCGGGCCGCCCGGCAGCCGGGGAGGAGTCCCCGGGCGCTGTCGGCACCGCCCGGTACGGTCCGGACCATGGACCCGGAACGCGCCGCGGCGAGCGTCGAGGATCTCATCCTCGATCGCCTGGCCGGCTCGGGCCTGTCCGAGCAGGCCGGCGACCTGATCATGGCGGCCCTGCTCGGTGACGACGAGCTGGCCGCGGCGGTCCGCGCGGACGGCGAGCGCGGCTCGCGGCCAGAGCGGGCCGAGCCGGCGCCGGCCGCCCGGCCCGTCCCGGTCTACCTGCGCTCGGTCATCGTGGAGGGGTTCCGGGGGATCGGGCCGCAGGCCGCGCTGCGCCTTCAGCCCGGGCCGGGGCTGACCGTGGTCACCGGGCGGAACGGCTCCGGCAAGTCGAGCCTCGCCGAGGCGGCCGAGCTCGCGCTCACCGGTGACAACAAGCGATGGTCGGACCGGCCCGCGACCTGGCGGAGCGGGTGGCGCAACCTGCACGCGGCCGGGCCGACCAGGATCTGCCTCGAGCTGGCCCTGGACGGCCAGCCGGGCGTCACGAAGGTGATCCGCGAGTGGCCCGCCGGGGACGGGCTTGAGGCGGGCACGGCCTTCGCCCAGCGGCCCGGCGGCCCGCGCCTGCCCCTGGGCGAGCTGGGCTGGCGGGAGCCGCTGGAGCTGTTCCGGCCCTTCTTGTCCTACTCCGAGCTCGGCGCGCTGGTCAGCGGGAAGCCGAGCGAGATGCACGACTCCCTCCAGGCGATCCTCGGCCTCGACGCACTGATCGGCGCGGAGCGGCGGCTCAGCGCCGCCCGCCGGGAGGCCGAGGCGGCGAGCAAGCGGTCGGGCGCGGAGCTCCCCGCCCTCCTGGGACTGCTGGCCGGCCTCGCCGACGAGCGGGCGAGGCGCGCCGAGGCCGCCCTCACGGGCAGGCCGCCGGACCTGGCCGTCATCGACGCGCTCGCCAGCGGCGGCGGGACGGCCCCCGACGAGGCCGCCGCCTGGCTGAATCAGGCCGCGGCGATCGCGCTTCCCGGGCGCGAGGCCGCCCGGGAGGCGATCGCGCGCCTGGCCGGCGCCCAGGAGCGGGTCGCGGCGCTGGCCGGGACGGCCGCCGGGGACTCCCGGCGCCTGGCGCGGCTGCTCGGCGAGGCGCTGGAGCACCACGCGGCGCACCCCGGCGAGCCATGCCCGGTGTGCGGCGGCCTGGTGCTCGACGAGGCATGGGCGGGCCGTGCCCGCGCGGAGATCAGCCGGCTCACCGCAGCCGCCGCCGCCGCCGACCAGGCCCACGCGGACCTGGCCGCCGCCACGCGGGCGGTGCGGGCCCTGGCCGGCCCCGCACCGCCCGTTCTGGCTGAAGGGGCCGGCCCCGGCGGGCTCATCGATGCCGCGCCGGCGCGCGAGGCCTGGCGGGCGTGGCAGGAGCTCGCCGCCACCGGCACCGTCGCGGACCTGATCCGCGAGGCGGAGGACCGGTTCGGCGCGCTGGCCGGTGCCGTGGCGCAGCTGCGGGAGCGGGCAGCAGTCGCGCTGCGCCAGCGGAGCGCGGACTGGCGGCCGGCGGCCGAGGCCCTGGCCGCATGGGCGGCGAGCGAGCGTTCCGCGCGGCGCGCCGCCGTGATCCTCACCGAGCTGCGCGCGGCGATCGGCTGGCTGCGGCGCGCCGGCGGCGAGATCCGCAACGCGCGCCTGGCGCCGTTCGCGGACAGATCGGCCCGGGTGTGGCAGATGCTGCGGCAGGAGAGCAACGTCGAGCTGGGCCCGGTCCGGCTGGAGGGAGCGGCCACCACGCGCCGCGTGGCGCTGGACGTCACCATCGACGGCACCCCCGGGGCCGCGCTTGCCGTGATGAGCCAGGGGGAGCTGCACGCGCTCGGGCTGGCCCTGTTCCTGCCGAGGGCCACGGCGCCGGACAGCCCGTTCCGGTTCGTCGTGATCGACGACCCGGTGCAGTCCATGGATCCCGCCAAGGTGGACGGCCTGGCCCAGCTCCTGGCATGGGCCGCGCGGGGCCGGCAGGTGGTCGTGTTCACCCACGACGACCGGCTGCCCGAGGCGCTGCGCCGACTCCAGCTTCCCGCCACCATCTGGGAGGTGGCGCGGCGCGAGCGTTCCGTGGTCGAGCTGCGGAAGAGCGAGGACCCGGTCAGCCTCTACCTGGACGACGCGCGGGCGCTGGCCCGCACCGGCGAGCTGCCGGAGGAGGCCCGCGCGGTCGTCACCGCCGGGTTCTGCCGGAGCGCCATCGAGGCGGCGTGCCACGAGGCGGTGCGGGCCCGCCGGATCGGCGCGGGCGCCCGCCACGCCGACGTGGAGCGAGCGCTGGCGGAGGCGCGGACCGTGCACCAGGTCGTGGCGCTCGCGCTCTTCGACGACGCGCGGCGCGGCGACCACGTGGCCGCCCGGCTGCGCGAGCTCGCCGGGCAGCCGGGCGTCACTGCCTTCCAGGCGGCCAAGTCCGGCACCCACGACGCCTACCGGGGCGACCTGGCGCGCCTGGTCGAGGACACCGCCCGGCTCGCCGGGGTGCTGCGGCGGTGACGCCGCGCGAGCTGCTGGACGAGGCCGACCGGCTGCTGTCGGCGGTGGTGCCCGGCACCCGGGGCCGCTGGCCCCGGGCCTGCGCGTGGCTGATCCGCCTGGCGCTGGAGCGGGCGCTCGACGACTTCTGGGCGCGGGCCCTGCCCGAGGCGGCCACGTGCGGCATGCGGGCGCAGCTGCTGCTGCTGCCGCGGTACGCGGGCGCGGCCACGGCGGACGAGGCCCGCCAGGCCTGGCTGGGACTGGCCCGGGCGACCCATCATCACGCCTACGACCTCGCCCCCACCGCCGCCGAGCTGCGCCGCTGGCACGGCCACGTCCGCGCGCTCACGGAGCGCCTGGGCGGGCTGCCGTGACCGCGCTCACCCGGCGGGGAGCCTGGCGCGCAGCGCCTTCCGGTCGAGCTTGCCGACGCTGGTCAGCGGCACCGCGTCGACGATCCTCACCTCGCGCGGGTACTTGTGGGCGGCGAGGCGGCCCCGGGCGAACTCGATGATCTCCCCCGGGGTGGCCTGCGCCCCCGGCCGCAGCGACACGAACGCCACGACCTCCTCGCCGAGGCGCGCATCGGGCCGGCCCACCACGCCGGCCATCGCGACGGCCGGGTGCCCGAGCAGGACGTCCTCGACGTCGCGGGGGAACACGTTGAATCCGCCCCGCAGGATCAGGTCCTTCTTCCGGTCCACCACGTACAGGTAGCCGTCGGCGTCCACGTGCCCGATGTCGCCGGTGTGCAGCCAGCCGCCGCGCAGCGCCGCCGCGGTCTCCTCCGGGGCGTTCCAGTAGCCGGTCATCACGCCCTCGGCGCGGACGCAGATCTCCCCGTCGGCTCCGGCCGGCACCTCGGCGTCGGAGTCGTCGCGGATCGACACCTCGTACCCGGGGATCGGCAGGCCGACCGAGCCGGGGCGCGCCGCCCCGGGCGGGTTCACCGAGATCACCGCGCCCGACTCGGTGCAGCCGTAGCCCTCGAGGATCTCGCAGCCGGGAACGCGCCGCTCCCAGCGCTCGCGGGTCTCCGGGGCGAGCGGGGCCGCGCCGGAGTTGACGTAGGCGAGCGAGGACAGGTCGGACTCCTCGAGCGGCTGCGCGAGCAGCATCTGGATCATCGCGGGAACCAGCGCCATCCGCTGCACCCGGTGCCGCTCCACCAGCGCGAGCAGGCCGGCCGGATCGAACCAGCGCTGCAGGACCGACAGCCCGCGCTCGGTCGCGTGCAAGCCGACCAGGGTCACGATCATGCCGTAGGCGTGCGAGAGCGGGAGCGGGGTCAGCGAGGTCGTGATCCCCTCCGCCTGGGAGGCGGCGTCCGAGCTCCGGGAGCAGGCGAACAGGTTCCGGTGGGAGAGCATGACCCCCTTGGCCCGGCCGGTCGTCCCCCCGGTGTACATCAGCGCGGCCAGGTCGTCGTCGCCGGCCGGCACGATGCCGCCCGGCGGGGCGGCCTCGATCTCGGCGAAGTCCAGGCCGCGCACGTGCCCGGGGAGCGAGCCGGCATCCGGCGCCCCGCCTACGACGATCACGTGCCGCAGGCCCGGAGCCTCCGCCGCCGCCGCGCCCACGGTCGCGAGCAGCTCCGGCGTCGTCACGACGGCGACGGCGCCGGAATCGGAGAGGATGTGGGCCAGCTCGGGCGGGCTGACCAGGAAGACGACCGGGGTGACCACCGCGCCGGCCCGCCAGATCGCGTTGTAGCAGATGCCGACCTCGGGGCAGTTCGCCATGAGCACGACCACCCGGTCACCGGGCATGACGCCGAGCCTGGCCAGCCCGGTGGACGCCCGGCACGCCCGGTCGAACAGCTCGCCCGAGCGGTAGGCGCGGCCCTCGAAGACCAGGCTCTCGTAATCGCCGAGCCGCTCGAACGCGGACTGCGCGAGCACCGCGAGATTCCGGCTGCCCGGCCCGCTGTCCCCAGGCGTCGTCATGGGCGCACCCTTCCTCGCCGCCGCCCGGCTTCCGGCGCGGCCGACTACCCGATGGTAACAAGCGCGCGGCGGGGAGCTCGGAGCAAAGTGTCGCCATCTGGCCAGGACCCTCCGCGCTGAGCGGCCCTCCGGGGCACCGGGCCCCTCCGGCCACCCGGCGCCCGGGGTGGCGGGCGCCCCTCGCGTGCCCTAGAATTGAGCAACTTGCTGCTTTGAATGATTCGTGTCTAGGGCGGGTAGGTCGGGCGCCATGAACGCATCCCGGGCTCGGGCCGCCGGCGACGAGCTGCGCGGGGCCGGGCTGCGGGTGACGGCCGCCCGGGTGGCGCTGCTGGAGGCGGTCCGGGCCGGCGATCACCTCGACGCGGAGGCGATCGCCGCCGCGGTCCGGGACCGCCTCGGCCACATCTCGCTCCAGGCCGTGTACGAGGCGCTGCACGCGCTCACCGCGGCGGGGCTGGTCCGCCGCATCGAGCCGGCCGGCGGCCCGGCCCGGTACGAGGGCAGGACCGGGGACAACCACCACCACGTCGTCTGCCGCTCGTGCGGCAGCGTCGCCGACTCGGACTGCGCGGTCGGCGAGGCGCCCTGCCTGACCGCGTCCGACGACCACGGCTTCGCGATCGACGAGGCCGAGGTCATCTACTGGGGCACCTGCCCCGCGTGCTCGACCACCACCGTGACCCCACTACTCCGGGAGGATTCCGATGCCTGAGAACCACGACGCAGCGCCCGCCGGCCCGGCGACCGAGGCCGGCGGCAGCCCGGCCGGCCACGGCCGCGCCCTGCACCCGACCCAGGGCGGCGGGAACCGCCAGTGGTGGCCGGAGCGGCTCAACCTGAAGATCCTCGCCAAGAACCCGGCCGTGGCCAACCCGCTCGGCGAGGGGTTCAGCTACGCCGAGGCGTTCCAGGCCCTCGACCTGGCGGCGGTCAAGGCCGACATCGCGCGGGTGCTGACCACCTCGCAGGACTGGTGGCCGGCGGACTTCGGCCACTACGGCCCGCTCGTCATCCGGATGGCCTGGCACGCGGCGGGCACCTACCGGATCCACGACGGCCGGGGCGGCGCCGGCTCGGGCCAGCAGCGGTTCGCGCCGCTGAACAGCTGGCCGGACAACGCGAACCTGGACAAGGCCCGCCGCCTGCTGTGGCCGGTGAAGAAGAAGTACGGCCGCGCGCTCTCCTGGGCCGACCTGATGGTCCTGGCCGGCAACGTCGCGCTGGAGACGATGGGCTTCAAGACGTTCGGCTTCGGCGGCGGCCGCGAGGACGCCTGGGAGCCGGACGAGGACGTCTACTGGGGCCCGGAGACCACCTGGCTCGCCGACGAGCGCTACCACGGTGACCGGGAGCTGGAGGAGCCGCTCGCCGCGGTCCAGATGGGCCTGATCTACGTCAACCCGGAGGGCCCGAACGGCACGCCGGACCCGCTGGCCGCCGCCCGCGACATCCGCGAGTCCTTCCGCCGGATGGCGATGAACGACGAGGAGACCGTGGCGCTGATCGCCGGCGGGCACACGTTCGGCAAGACGCACGGCGCGGGCCCGGCGGACGCCGTGGGCCCGGCCCCCGAGGACGCCCCGATCGAGCAGCAGGGCCTGGGCTGGAAGAGCAGCTTCGGAACGGGCATGGGCGACGACACGATCACCGGGGGACCGGAGGTGACCTGGACGCCGACCCCGACCCAGTGGGACGACAGCTTCCTGCGGATCCTGTTCGGCTACGAGTGGGAGCTGGCCAAGAGCCCGGCGGGCGCCTGGCAGTGGCAGCCGAAGGGCGGGGCCGGCGCGGGCACCGTCCCCGGCGCCCACGACCCGTCCAGGCGCCGGGCGCCGGCGATGCTCACGACCGACCTCGCGCTGCGCGTGGACCCGGTCTACGAGCGGATCTCGCGGCGCTTCCTGGAGCACCCGGACGAGTTCGCCGACGCGTTCGCCCGCGCGTGGTTCAAGCTGACCCACCGGGACATGGGGCCGAAGGTGCGCTACCTCGGCCCGGAGGTCCCGGCCGAGGACCTGATCTGGCAGGACCCCGTCCCGCCCGTGGACCACGAGCTGGTCGGCCCGGCCGAGATCGCCGAGCTCAAGCAGCGGATCCTCGCCTCGGGCCTGACGGTCGCCCAGCTGGTGTCGACCGCGTGGGCGGCGGCCTCGTCGTTCCGCGGCAGCGACAAGCGCGGCGGCGCCAACGGCGCGCGGATCCGCCTGGAGCCGCAGGTGGGCTGGGAGGTGAACGAGCCCGAGCGGCTGACCGCCGTGCTGAGCGCGCTGGAGCGAGTCCAGCGGGAGTTCAACGCCGGGCGGTCCGACGGCAAGCGGGTCTCCCTGGCCGACCTGATCGTGCTGGGCGGCTGCGCCGCCGTCGAGAAGGCCGCCCGGGACGCCGGGGTGGACATCGAGGTGCCGTTCGCGCCGGGCCGCACCGACGCCTCTCAGGAGCAGACCGACGTCGAGTCGTTCACCGTGCTCGAGCCGAAGGCGGACGGGTTCCGCAACTACCTCGGCAAGGGCAACCGGCTGGCCGCCGAGTACCTGCTGCTCGACCGGGCGAACCTGCTGACCCTCAGCGCGCCGCAGATGACCGTCCTGGTCGGCGGCCTGCGCGTGCTCGGCGCGAACTACCAGGGCTCGCCGCTGGGGGTGCTCACCGCCACGCCCGGGCGCCTGACCAACGACTTCTTCGTCAACCTGCTCGACATGGGCACCAGGTGGACGGCGACCGCGGACGAGAACACGTTCGAGGGCCACGACGCCGCCACCGGCGAGCTGAGGTGGACCGGCAGCCGCGTCGACCTCGTCTTCGGGGCCAACGCCGAGCTGCGCGCGATCGCGGAGGTGTACGCGAGCGACGACGCCAGGGAGAAGTTCGTCCGCGACTTCGTCGCGGCGTGGGACAAGGTGATGAACCTCGACCGGTTCGACCTGCGCTGACCGGGCCCTTCCGGGGCCGGGCCGCGGGTGGGTGGCCCGGCCCCGGGTGCCGCGCGCCGGGCGCGGCGGGTGATGTCCCTGCGCCCGGCGGGTGGCCCGCTGCCCCGGCCCTAGCCCGCCGTCTCCCCTTCCTCGCTCGCGGCGGGAGCGCTCACGTGGCCGGCGGAGCCGCCGCGACGGGCCGGCGTCGGCCTCATGACCGTGATCGGGGGATCGGGCGGCAGCGGCGAGCCGGCCGGCGACACCCTCGGCCGGTAGGGCAGCGGGGATCCCGCGCCGGACATGGGCGGGTCGGGTGGCAGCGGAGACGGGTGGCGGTTGCTGGACATGATGTCCTCCTTGGCACGAGGAGCTCGCCCGCGCCCTGCCCGGTCCGCGACGCGGCCGTCGGTCGTCGGGGCGGGCGCCGCCGCGGCGCGCACCGCTCGCCGCGGCGCGTCCCCGCCCGCGTCGTGCCCCGCCATGCCCGCGGGCCGTGCCATGGGGAGCGCGGGCAGCATGGTTATATCGTGTTACGATATAACCATGCTGCGGGTGGCGTGGTCAAGCGGGCCGGCACGCTCGCCCGCCCCGGTTAGCAGCTGCCCGCCGAGGCGCGGCGGCTCCGCGCCGCGGGCCGGGCGGCGGCCGCGTTCCGCTCCCGCCGGGGCGCGGGCTGACGTACTTTCGTGGTCGTGCGTTCCATCCCGCCGTGGCCGAATCCGCAGGGGTGACCGGCGATGAGCCTGAGCGCCCATGAAAGGCAGGAGCTGGACGAGATCCAGGGCGGCCTGGCCGCGTCCGATCCCCGGCTGGCCGCGATGATGCGGGCCTTCTCCCGGCTCGCGGCCGGCGAGGCGATGCCGCCCGCCGAGGAGATCAGGCCGGGCTGGCTCCCCGCGCGCCGCCGGCCGCTCCGGGTCCGGCGCCGCGCGAGGACCCGGCGGGGCATGGCCGTCGCGCGGGCCCGCCGCCGGCCTGTGGCCGGGCACCTCGGCTGGATCGGGAAGGTCCCGCAGCCGATCCTCGCGCTGTGGGTCATCATGGCTTGCGCCGTGATCTGCGTGATCGCGGTGATCGCCCAGGGCTGACCCGCCAGCGCGGCGCCGGCAGGCCGGGCGCCGGGGCGTGGCGCGCCGCGCCGGCCCCGGCGGCCGGCCGGTCAGCCGCAGCGCGCGACGATCAGGTTCGCCGACGAGCCGGTGACGCCGGCCGCCCAGGCGGTCCAGGCTGACCGGTGCCGCGCGACGGCGACGGCCAGCAGCCGGGCGCCCGCCGGACGCGGCCACGACACGGTGCTCCATCTCCTGCCGTTCCACCGCTCGATGGCGCCCCTGACGTACAGGTTCCCCTTCGCGTCGATCGCCGCGCCGAACGGCCAGTCCAGCTCGTCCCTCGGGGCCGGATGACCGTCCCCGGCATTGCCGCCGCTCCCGTCGCCGGCGATCCGGTAGAGCCGGCCCGGCGCCAGGCCGCGGCCCGGCAGCAGGGGGTCGCGCCGGCCCGCCGCGCAGAGCCAAGCAGCCGGAGGCCGCCCGGGGGAGGCCGAAAATGCTGCCGATCTCCCCGGATCCGGTGACAGGCCACGTCCGGGGGCGCAGCCCGCGCGGGCGACGGCCCGCGATAGCCTGCCCGGGACAAGGCCGGGGATTCCCGGCATCGGCGGTGTTCCGGAAGGACCAGGATGAGAACTGGCAGCTACGGGCATGCGCGGGCATTCAGGCCTGCCCTTGGCGCCCTGGCCGCGCTCGCCATCGCGGCCGGCGTCCAGTCGGCCGCCGGCCTGGCGCCGGCCGCCGCCGCCCCCGCTCCCGCCGGCGGAGCGCCCGCGTGGATGCACGTGATCAGCCTGCGCTCCGGGTACGAGCGCGCCCTTCGCCACGTCGGGCTCGGCCGGATCGCGGGCATCACCTACCGCCTGGGCTACCATCCGAAGGCGACCGCATCGGCGGCGGGCGCCGGCTGCGCGGAGCCCGACTGCCCGCTCGCCTACCACGGCGGCCAGGTCGAGCACGCGGTGCGCATCTACCTGCTGCTGTGGGGGCCAACCTGGGCGACCAGCCCGGGGGAGAAGGCCAGCGCCGCCTACCTGAAGGGCTTCTACCAGGCCCTCGGCGTCCGGCCCAAGGACGACTGGTCGACGATCACCTCCCAGTACGCCGACCCGGCCGGCTTCCCGGTCTTCAACGGCTCGCAGTTCGCCGGAGTCTTCACCGACACGTCCACGCCGCCCCCAGGGACCACGCAGGCGCAGTTCACGGCGGAGGCGAACGCGTTCGCCGCCAGCCAGAACCTCACCGTGAACCCGCAGGACGACCAGGTCGTGATCGCCACCCAGTCCGGCACCTGCCCCGCCGGCTTCTACGCGCCGGGATGCTCCGGCGGGTCCGGCTACTACTGCGCGTACCACTCCGATGACCCCACCAGCGGGGTCACGTTCACCAACCTGCCGTACCTGCTGGACGCCGGCGGCGGGTGCGGGGAGGACATCATCCCCAACGGGAGCGACTCCGCCTACGACGGTTTCTCGATCGTCGGCGGCCACGAGTACGCCGAGTCGATCACCGACCCCTACCCGGACACCGGCTGGATCGACTCGAGCGACTCGGTCTCCGGCGGGGAGATCGGCGACAAGTGCGCCTGGACGTACCCGGGCACCGCGAAGCTGGACATCGGCCTGGTGACGCTCTCCGACGGCACCTACGCGATGCAGCCGCTGTTCAGCAACGCCAACCTGGCGGCGGGCCGTCAGAGCTGCCCGCTCGCGGCGAGCCCGGACAGGCTCACCATCACCAGCCCCGGCAGCCAGACGACGGTCCACGGCACGCCGGTCAGCCTGGCGGTCCGCGCCACCTCCCCGGCAGGCGGGCGGCTGGCCTTCAGCGCCACGGGGCTTCCGGCCGGCCTTTCGATCAGCCCGGCCACCGGGCGCATCACCGGGACGCCGACCACGATCGGATCGAGCGCCGTCACGGTCCGGGCCTTCGACACGACCGGGGCGTCCGCGTCCGCGTCGTTCACCTGGACGGTGACCGCCTGCCCGCCGGCCCAGCTGCTGAAGAACCGCGGGTTCGAGACCGGGAAGCTGGCGCCGTGGACGGGCACCCGGGGCGTGGTGACCAGGTCCTCCCGCACCTACCCCGCGCGCTCGGGGAAGTGGCTGGCCCTGCTCCGCCGCGGCGACACCATCTCCCAGGAGGTGACGATCCCGGGCGACTGCGCGAGCGCGGAGCTCTCGTTCTGGGTGAAGATCATCAGTGACGCGCCGGCCCGCCGGGTCTACAGCACGCTCAAGGCCGAGATCGCCGGCCCGGGTGGCACCGTGCTCGCCACCCTGCGCACGTTCAACAACCGCGGCCGGGGGCGCTACCGGCTGTTCACCTTCGGCCTCGCCCGCTACCTGGGCCGGACGATCGTCGTGACCTTCCTGGCGCACCAGGTCCGCCCGGGCTACACGACCAGCTTCCTGATCGACCAGACCGCCCTGAGGGTTTCCTGAGGCGGCGCGGGTGAGGCGGCGCGGGCGCCCCGTTCGACGTGCGCGGCCACCTCGGGTCGAGGCTCGCCGTGCACGACCCGGCGGGCCGACCGGTCGCGGAGGTCGCCAAGCGGATGCTCAGCGACACCCATGAGGTGCGCATCGGAGGCGACGTGGTGGCACAGGTCCGCCACGAGGGGTTCCTCGGCGACCGCTACGAGGTCAGCTCCGCCTACGGCCCGCTCCAGGCGCGCGGCCGCCTGGCGGCCTGGACTTCGCCCTCACCAGGGACGGCATGCCGGTGGCCCAGATGAACCGCCAGTTCTCGCTGCGCGAGAGGTTCGCCCTGGACGTGGCCGATGACCAGGATCCGGCGTTCATCCTCGCGGTCATGCTGGCGGTCGAGGCGATCCACGACGAGCGGGCCCGCCGCCAGCGGCAGGCCGGCGGCTTCGGCCCCGGCGGCAACCCGGGAATCTAGCCGGGCGCCGCGCGGCCACCGCCGCCGCCCGCGCGCGCCGGGCGGCGCCCGCGCGGCCCTCGCCAGGCTGGAACCGGCGCAGCCGCAGGCTGTTGGACACGACGAACACCGAGCTGAACGCCATCGCCGCGCCGGAGATGAGCGGGCTGAGGAAGCCGAGCGCGGCCAGCGGGATGGCGGCGACATTGTAGGCGAACGCCCAGAACAGATTGCCCTTGATGGTCCGCAGCGTCCGCCGGGACAGCCGCAGCGCGTCGGCGGCCGCGAGCAGGTCGCCGCGGACCAGGGTCAGGTCGGCGGCCTCGATCGCGGCGTCGGTGCCGGTGCCCATCGCCAGGCCGAGGTCGGCCTGGGCGAGCGCGGCCGCATCGTTGACGCCGTCCCCCACCATCGCCACCACCCGGCCCTGGTCCTGCAGCCGCTTGATGGCATCCACCTTCCCGGCGGGCAGGACCCCGGCGATGACCTCGCTGATCCCGACGGCCGCCGCGACCGCGCCGGCGGCGCGCGCGTTGTCGCCGGTCAGCAGCACGGGCCGCAGGCCAAGCTCCCGCAGCCGGGCGACCGCCTCCGCGGACGTCGGCTTGATGGCGTCGGCGACCACCAGCAGGCCCCGGACCTGCCCGTCCCAGCCCACGTAGACCGTGGTCTGGCCGGCCGCCTCGGCATCGCGGCCGCGGGCGGCCAGCTCAGCCGGCGCCAGCTGGCCCCACTCGGACGCCAGCCAGGCGGCCCGCCCGGCCACGACCGCGTGCCCGGCGGCCATCCCGGACACGCCGAGTCCCCGGTGGCTGGCGAAGCCCTCCACGCCCGGCGGGGGCTCCCCGAGCCGCTCGGCCGCCCCGGCCACGATGGCGGCGGCGACGGGATGCTCGGAGGCGTGCTCGACCGCGGCGGCCAGCCGCAGGACCTCGCGGGCGTCCTCGCCCGCCGCCGCGGCCACGTCCACCAGGCTCATCCTCCCGGTGGTGATCGTTCCGGTCTTGTCCAGGACGATCGTGTCGATCGCGCGGGTCGACTCCAGCACCTCCGGCCCCTTGATCACGATCCCCAGCTGCGCGCCGCGCCCGGTGCCCACCAGCAGGGCGGTGGGCGTGGCCAGGCCCAGCGCGCACGGGCAGGCGATGATCAGGACCGCGACCGCGGCGGTGAACGCGGCCACCGCGCTCTGCCCGGCCACCAGCCACCCGCCGAGCGTCACCACCGAGATGCCGATCACCACCGGCACGAAGACCGCCGAGATCCGGTCGGCCAGCCGCTGCACCGGCGCCTTGCCGCCCTGAGCCTCGCTCACCAGCCTGGCCATCTGGGCGAGCTGGGTGTCGGCGCCCACCCTGGTCGCCCGCACCACCAGCCGCCCGGAGACGTTCACGCACGCCCCCGTCACCGGGTCGCCCGGGCCCACCTCGGCCGGCACCGGCTCCCCGGTGAGCATCGAGGTGTCCACCGCGGAGGAGCCGGACTCCACCACCCCGTCGGTGGCGATCTTCTCGCCCGGCCGGACCACGAACAGGTCCCCGACGGCGAGCTGGCTCACCGGCACCCGGCTCTCGCGGCCATCGCGCAGCACCGCGACGTCCTTGGCGCCCATGGACAGCAGTGCCCGCAGCGCCGCCCCCGACCGCCGCTTAGCCCGGGCCTCGAAATAGCGGCCGGACAGGATCAGCACGGTCACCCCGGCGGCCACGTCCAGGTAGATCGAGTCCGCGGCCGCGCGGCCGGCCAGCAGGGTGAACGAGGTGCGCAGGCCCGGGGTCCCGGCACTGCCGAAGAACAGCGCATACAGCGACCACAGGAACGCGGCGCTCACCCCGACCGAGATCAGCGTGTCCATGGTCGCCGTGCCATGCCGGGCATTGAGGTAGGCAGCCCGGTGGAACGGCCAGGCGCCCCATACGGCCACCGGAGCCGCCAGCGCCAGCGACGCCCACTGCCAGTCCCGGAACTGCAGCGCAGGCACCATCGCCAGCGCGACGACGGGAACCGCCAGTGCCAGCGACACCATCAGGCGCTGGCGCAGCCCGGCCGCCTCGTCCGGCTCCCCCGGCCGGCCCGCTGCCCCGCCGGCCTTCGCTGCCTCGCCGGCCGCGGCGGCCGACGCGGCCTCGCCGGGCGGGGCAGGCAGCGACGCCGTGTAGCCGACCTGCTCCACCACGCCGATCAGGTCATCGGGAGTGACCCGGCCCGAGACGGTCACCCGCGCCTTCTCGGTCGCGTAGTTCACCGTCGCGGTTACGCCCGGCACCCGGTTCAGCCTCTTTTCGATGCGCGCCGCGCACGAGGCGCACGTCATCCCGCCGATGTCCAGCTCGATGCTCCGCTGCCCGGTCCCTCGCCCGGTGGCGGCCTGGCCGCCGGCGGCCGCGCTCGCCATGATGCCTCCCCCGTCAGGCCCCGGCCAGGCGGTAGTCGCCCGCCTCCTCCAGCGCGGCCGCCACCGCCTGCCGCGCCAGCGGGCGGTCGCTGGTCACCGTGACCGAGGACTCACCCCCCGGGACCAGGCTCACGCTCACCTCGCTGACGCCGGCCAGCCTGGTCAGCTCGGCGGTGACCGCGCGAGCGCAGTGCTCGCACGTCATGCCGGTCACCTGGTACGTCGCCGTGGTCATGCCAGACCTTCCTTCCCGTGCCGCCGTTCCGTGCCCGCGGGCGGCCACTCACGACCGCACCAGGCGGGCGACCGCCTGCGACGCCTCACGGATCTTGGCCGTCGCGACCTCGCCTCCCTCGGCGATCGCCTGCGCCACGCAGTGGCTCAGGTGCTGCTCCAGCAGGCCCAGGGCGACCGATTCCAGTGCGCTGGTGACCGCCGAGATCTGCGTCAGGATGTCGATGCAGTACTTGTCCTCGTCCACCATCCGCTGGAGGCCCCGCACCTGCCCCTCGATCCGGCGCAGCCGCTTGAGGTAGGCGTCTTTGTCCGCGCTGTATCCGTACACGCCGCCCTCCGCCCGTGTCACTCCGATTACTATACCCAGGTAAGGTATAAAGCACAAGCGGGCGGCGGCCGTCACGCCGCCGATCCCCCGTCGCCTACCATGCCGCCCTTGCCCCGGTCATTCTCACGCGCGGCCGCTGCAGGCTGCCGTAGGTTCCTGGTATCACCGGATCGCGCGGCCGCGCCACCAGCCGCGTGATCCCCGTCGCCCCATCGCGCGCCAAGGAGACTGCCGTGGATTCCCCCCTGACTTCCGACGTCGGCCCGGTCGGCGCGCCCGCCGGTCCGGGCGCCCCGCCAGCCGGGCCCGGTCACCCGGCCCCCGGAGGCGAAGGGCCGGGCGATGCGCCCGGCGGCGCGGCGGGGCTCGAATCCGCACTGGCCGCCGTCCAAGGGGCCGCCGAGTCAGCCCTGCGGGCGGCGGCGGGCGTCGCCGGGCAGCTGCGCAAGGTCCGGAGCGCGGCGGTGAACGGGCAGGTCCGGGAACTGCGCCGGTCGCTGGAGGCCGCGGCGGCGCAGGCGGCGAGCCTCGCGGCCGCCGCGGCCGACCTGCGGTCGCGGTACGAGTTCGACGAGGCCGCCCACCTCGCGTCCGGCGGGTACGCGAAGGAACTGCTCGCGGTCGCGGCCGAGCGAGGGGTCGCCATGTTCGAGGAGGACGAGCGGCTGCTGTGCTATCCCTCGATCGTGCGGCTGATCCCCGGCGACGCCGCGGTCGAGGTCGACCGGCGCCGCGAGCGGCGGCTGCGGCCCTCGGTGCTGGTCGGGCTGCTGGCGGCGCGGCAGGCCAGGCCGCCGGCGTTCAGGCCGGAGCCGTTCCTGGAGAGCCTGGCCGAGGGGTACGACCTCGTCGTCGCCCGGTCGGGCAAGAAGGCCGGCGCGGTGGCGCGGCTGACCGACATCTGGTCCGTGCTCACGCTGCTGCCCGGGCAGGGCAGGGAGTACACCAAGCCGGAGTTCGCCCGGGACCTGTACCTGCTGGACCAGAAGCACGCGCGGCGCACCAAGGACGGCCGGGAGCTGCGCTGGCACGCCAGCAGCGGAGTCCGCGGGGCCGGCGTGCTCACCACGGTCGCGCGCACCGGGCAGCAGCAGGTGTACTGGGGCGTCTCGTTCACCCGCGAGGAGCCGTGATGCGCGGCGACGACGCCCCGCCCACCGGGGTCCTCGGCGGGGGCGTGCTGAAGGTCGACGACTACGCGGCGTTCCTGGGCCGGGAGTACCTGTCCGGTTACCTGCCCGCAGGCGGCGCGACGGTTAAGGTCGCGGTGGTCGGCGACGCCAGCGCCGGCGACCGGCTGGAGTCCGCGCTGGCGGCCACGACCGCCGCCCACGGCGGCCTGTTCGTCAGCGTGCCCGCCGACCTCGTGCGGGTTCACATGGTCGACCAGATCTTCTTCGCGGTTTCCCGCGCGATCGACTGGGACAGCCTGGCGGCCGAGTGCGTCCGGGCGGCCTACCAGCGGGCCTCGTTTCCGGCCCCGGCCGACGGCGACCTGGCCGTGGCGGCGGCCGCCCGTCACCATGACGTCGACGCGCCTGAGCTCTACCGGAGCGTCCGGCGCCTGCTCGAGCGGGACCTGCTCGGCACCCATGAGATCGCGACCGAGATGGGCCGGGCCATGCTCCGCCTGGCCCAGGCGCACCTCGGCGCCGGGGACACCGATGACGCCGAGCGCGCCGCCGTCCTGGCCTGGCTGCGCGGCGAGGCGCGCGCGATCACCGCGCTGCGCCCCGCCCTCATCTACTCGCGGATCGGACGGCACAACGCGCGGTCGATGCTGAGGTCGGCCGCCGCGCTGCTCGCGGCCCGGCGGCGGGTCCTGGTCATCCACCTGGACCTGGCCAGGCTGGCCGAGGCCCGCCGGCCGCCCGCTCCGGCCAGGACCGGCTTCTACTACTCCAAGGCGGCCGTCCTCGACGCCTACGAGGTGCTGCGGCAGTTCATCGACACCACCGACGAGCTGCGCGGCGTGCTGCTGCTCGCGGTGGTTCCCCCGGAGCTGATGACCGACCAGTCGCGCGGGCTGCCGGCCTACTCGGCCCTGCGCCTGCGGGTGGCCGACGAGGTGCGGGACCGCAGGAGGGCGAACCCATTCGCCGCGCTCGTGCGGCTGGAGACCCGGCTGGAGGCGGTGGCATGAGCGCGGCGGCCGACAGCACGGGCCGGCCCGGGGACCCGCTGGCGCGGCGGCGGGCGATCGAGGCCCTGCGGTCAGGGGTGCAGAGCTGGGACGCGGTCGCCATCCTGGGGTCAGGGCAAGCGGAGGCGGAGGACAGGTTCAGCGCGCTGCTCGACCGGTTCGCCAGATCCGAGCGCCTCACCGGGACGCCGGACCGGGCGGGAGCGCCGGCCGGGCTGCTGATCGGCGGCGGGTTCGGCTCCGGGAAGAGCCACCTGCTCACTCACCTGGCCTCGCTGGCGATGTCGTCGGGCTTCGTCGCCTCCACGGTCGTGATCAGCAAGGAGACGCCGCTGTATGACCCGGCCAAGACGTACCGGGCCGCGATCGAGTCGGCCCTGGGCCCGGGCCGGGAGCATGGCGTGCTCGCCGATGCCGCGGCGGAGCTTGACCCCGATACCCCGCGCTACGCGGAGTTCTCCCGGTGGGTGAACTCGCAGGCGGCGGAGATGGACGAGCGGTTCGCGGCGAGCCTGCTCTGCCACGAGCGGTTGCGCGCCGGGAACGTGGCCGGGGCCGACGAGACGGTCGACGGGCTGGTGCGGTTCTGGGCGGGCGAGCCGCTCCGGCTCGGCGACCTGCGCCGCGCGCTGAAGTCGGTCGGGGCGGCCGGCCTGTACGAGTTCCGGCCGGTGCCGGCGGCGGAGCTGGCCAGGCAGCGCTTCCGGTTCGCCGCGCGCATGATGCGCGCCGCCGGCCGGGCGGGCTGGGTGATCCTCTTCGACGAGGTCGAGCTCATCGGCCGGTACTCGCTGCTGCAGCGCGGCCGTTCCTACGCCGAGGTGGCCAGGTGGCTGGACGGCAGCGGCGCCCCCGCGGACGGGGCGCTGCCGCTGATCCCGGTCCTGGCGATGACCGACGACTTCGAGGAGGCGGTGCTCGTCGGCAAGGGCGACCGGCAGGGCCTCCCGGCGAGGCTGCGCTCGAAGGGGACTCCCGCCTGGGACGAGTCCGCCGCCCTCGCCGAGGCCGGCATGCGCCACATCGAGCAGGACATGGTGCAGCTCGCCCAGCCCGACGACGCCGAGCTCGACCGCGCCTACGCCATCCTCAAGCGGCTGCACGGCGAGGCGTTCGGCTGGTCGCCTCCGGACGTGCCCGGACTGGAGCGGCTCGGCGCGACTCGGATGCGGCAGTACGTGCGCGCGTGGATCAACGAGTGGGATCTCGTGCGCCTGGATCCGCTGTTCCGGCCGCAGACCGAGGTGGTCCAGCTCGCCGCTGACTACACCGAGGACGCCGCGCTGGAGGACAGCGCCCAGGAGGATGCCGGCCCGGGCTGGGCGGCGCCGGACGGGGCGCCACAGGACAGTGCCAGCGGCGGGGCGGATCCAGGCGGCGGCGCAGCCCTGCGGGAGCCCGGCGCCTGGCGGACGGGCTAGCGCCCGGCGGGCAGGCCAGGGCGGGAGATCGTCACGGCTTCACCGCGACCGCGCACAGCGTGTACCCGGGCTGGCCGGCCGGCTCCACCGATCCGGCGCCCAGGATCCATCGCTTCGCCTCGCTGATGCCGGGGGGGACCAGCTCCAGGCCCTCGAGCCACGCCGTGAAATCCGCGGCTCCATGGTTGTAGTACGGCTGGGACGGGAACGCGGCGCACATCTTCTCGTGCAGAGCCAGATCCTCGTAGTGTCCCACCGACACCACCAGCCACGACCCGGGGACCACCCGGGATGCGTACCCGGCCACCACCTCCCTGGCGGACGCCGTGTCGAGGAAGTGCAGCACAGCGGCGAGGATCACGCACGCCGGCCGATGGGGGTCGATCACCCGCAGGACGTCCGGATGCGCGAGCACCTCGCCCGGCCGGGTCAGATCCGCCTCGGCCGCGGCCAGGCCCGGCCCGCTGGCCAGCAGCGCCCGGGCGTGCACCGCCGCCACCTGGTCCAGGTCCACGTAGCAGACCCGGGCATCGGGGATCACCGCCCGGGCCGCCTCGTGCACCGACGGCCGGGCGGGCAGGCCGGAACCGAGGTCCAGGAACTGGCCGATGCCGGCCGACGCGGCCCGGGCGACGGCGGCCCGGACGAACGCCCGGTTGTCGCGCACCATCCCCACCAGAGCCGGGTTGATCTTCGCCATGCGGGCGGCGACCGCCCGGTCCGCGGCGAAGTTGTCCTTGCCGCCCAGCCACCAGTCGTAGACGCGGGCGATGCTCGGCCGGGAGGAGTCCAGCTCCGGGATCTCAGGTCCGCTCGTCATGACGCCATCATCGCGCGCGCCCGGGCCGGACGCCAACGCTGGCCCGCGCCCGGCGCGGGCCAGCGTTGGGATGCGCCGTCAGCGGGCCAGCTGCCCGTGCGGCCGGTGCCCGCCGGCGCCGCGCTTGAGCCCGCCGCGGGTGGAGATGTGCAGCAGCGCGTAGAGCGGGCAGAACCCGGTCACCGCGGTGATCACCAGGATCCCCGCCACCACGAGCACGATCACGCCGCCGGCGGTGCCGTACCCCAGCACGGCCGCCAGCCACCAGCCGAGCGCGGCGAGGGCCACCCTCAGCAGCCTGTCCGGCCAGCCCTCATTCCTCCCCATGGCTTACCTCCTGTGCGTTCGTCCGCGTCCCGATGTCCGCGCCAACCTCCGCCGGCGGCCGGCGATGCCCGCCAATGTGCCCCTGTTGCCGGGTCCATCGGCCCCGATCCGCAGGGACGACCGGCCCGGACCCGCCGGTCGCCGCTGCGCCCCCGGCGCGGCGGGCCGGCGCGCACCCGCCCGCGCGCCCGGACCTGGCGCGGAAGGCCCCGCCCCTGCGGAAGGTCCCGCTCGCTGGTGACCGGTGACCCTGTGCGCGCCGGCCCCGGCCGGCCAGCCTGGGATCCGAATGACGTCACCGGCCCGGCGGCGCGCGGCCGGGCCGCGGAGGGATCGGGCATCGCAATGACCGACACGCAGACCAGCCTGCCGGGCCGCCTGGCCGCCGTGCCCGGGGGCGAGGCGGAGACCGCAGTCCGGGCGGACGCCCTCTCCAAGCGGTATGGCGACGTGACGGCCGTCCGGGAGGTGTCGTTCTCGATCCGGCGCGGCGAGGTGTTCGCGTTCCTTGGGCCGAACGGGGCCGGCAAGACCACGACGGTGCGGATGCTGTGCACGCTGGCCCGCCCCAGCGCCGGCCGGGCCAGCGTGGCGGGCTTCGACGTCGCCCGGCAGCCGAGGGCGGTGCGGCGCCGCATCGGGCTGGTGTTCCAGGAGCAGACGCTGGACGACCGGCTCACCGCCGAGCAGAACCTGCGCTTCCACGCCGTGCTCTACCACGTTCCCCGCGCCCAGGTGCGGCAGCGGATCGACCGGGCGCTGGAGCTGGTGGCGCTGGCCGACCGCCGGCATGACCTGGTGTCCACCTTCTCCGGCGGGATGGCGCGGCGGCTGGAGATCGCGCGCGGGATGCTGCACACCCCGGCGGTGCTGTTCCTGGACGAGCCGACCGTCGGGCTGGATCCGCAGACCCGCGCGCTGGTGTGGGAGGACGTGCTGCGGATGCGCCGCGAGGAGCAGGTGACGATCTTCCTCACCACCCACTACATGGACGAGGCCGAGTACGCCGACCGGCTGGCCATCATCGACTACGGGCGGATCGTGGCCACCGGCACGCCCGATGAGCTCAAGCGCCAGGTCGGCGCCGACACCGTGGAGCTGGTCACCAGCGACGACGCGGCCGCGGCCCGGCGGCTCGCCGCCGCCGGCTTCCGGGTGCGCTCCGGCGAGGAGCACCTGGTCGTGTTCGCCGAGGACGGCGAGGGGCTCGTGCCGGGCCTGATCGAGGCTGCCGGGGTGCGGGTGCGCAGCGTGCACGTGCACCGGCCCACGCTGGATGACGTGTTCCTGCACTACACGGGTCGTCAGATCCGGGACGAGCCCGCCGGGCGGGCGCTGCCCATGATGGCCCGGGCGCGCACCGCCCGGCGTTAGGAGGACCGATGGCAGCGATCGCCCTGGGCCAGCCCGGCGGGCGGCTGGCGGACGAGCGGGAGAGCCTGCGGGAGGACCTGCGCACGACCGGGATGGTGTGGGAACGGGAGATCATCCGGTTCTTCCGCACGAGGGCGCGCATCCTGTCCAGCTTCATCCAGCCGGTCCTGTTCCTGTTCGTCCTCGGCTACGGGATGGGCTCCCTGGTCGGTGCCACCGCCGGGTTCGACTTCAAGAAGTTCCTGTTCCCCGGCATCGTCGCGATGACCGTCATGTCGACTGCGATCTCCTCGGCGATCTCGATCGTGTGGGACCGCGAGTTCGGGTTCCTGCGCGAGATGCTGGTCGCCCCGGTCAGCCGCACCGCGCTGGTGTCCGGCAAGACCCTGGGCGGGGCCAGCATCGCCACCGTCCAGGGCACCATCATGCTGGCCCTGGCCCCGCTCATCGGCGTGCACCTGACCTGGCTCGTGGTGCTGCAGGTGATCGGCATCGAGCTGCTGATGGCGGTCGCGCTGACCGCGTTCGGAGTGTTCGTGGCCAGCCACATCCAGCGGATGGAAGGCTTCTCCGTCGTCATGCAGCTGCTGCTGTTCCCGATGCTCTTCCTGTCCGGTGCCCTGTTCCCCCTGTCCGGCCTGCCCGGCTGGCTGACCGTGCTGACCCGCCTCAACCCCCTCACCTACGCCGTGGCCCCGCTGCGCCAGGTCGTCTTCGCCGCGCAGCACGTGCCGCCGATCGCCGCCGCCCGGTTCTCCGCCGGGGTCACCCTCTTCGGCTACACCCTGCCGGACTCCGTCAACATCGGGATCACCTGCGTGTTCGCGGCCGTGTTCCTCGCCCTGGCCGTCACCGGGTTCGGCGCAGCCGAATGAGCATCGCGCGCCACACGGTCCCCGGGCAGCCGTCCTCGCCGGCCGCCGGGGGGCGGCCGTCCGCGGGGCAGCCGCCCTCGCCCGCCCCCGGGGACCGGCCCTCCGCCAGGCAGCCGGGGCGCCCGGCCGGGGCGCTGGAGCTGTTCCGGGTCTTCTTCCTGATCGGCCTGACCTCGTTCGGCATGGCCATCCTGCAGAACATCCGCTCGGTGCCGGCCAAGCGGGGCTGGCTGTCCCGGGAGGAGATCGACGAGGGCCTGGGGCTGGTGCAGCTGTATCCCGGCGCGATCATGATGGACCTGGTCGCCTACATCGGCTACCGGGCCAGGCGCGTCACCGGCGCCCTCGCCGCGACGGCCGGCTTCATCACCCCGTCCCTGCTGCTGATGCTGGCGCTGTCGTGGGCGTACCAGCGCTACGGCGCCGTCCCCGGGGTCCGCCAGCTGGTGACCGGCCTGGACGCGGTCGTGGTCGGGGTGGTGGCCAGCATCGCCCTGGACTTCGCCGCCCAGCACGCCCGCGGGCGGCTGGAGGCGGCGCTCGCGGTCGCGGCGTTCGCGGCCGGCGTGGCCGGGGTCAATGCGCTGTGGGCCGTCCTGGCTGCCCTGGCCGCCGGCGCGCTGTGGCTCCGTGGCCGCCGCGAGGACCGGGCGGCGCCGGACCCCGGACGGGAGCCGATCTCCCGGCGAGCCCTTGCCTGGTCGCTGGTCCCGGCCGTGGTGGTGGCCGCCGGGGCGGCCGCGGCCGCCCTGGCCACCGGGGCCACCGCCGCGCTCACCGCCGACATGGCCAAGATCGGCACCGTGGCGTTCGGCAACGGCGCCACCATCCTGCCGGTCCTCCAGCAGGACGCGGTCGGCGCCCACCACTGGGTCACCGCGCAGGCCTTCGGGGTGGGCATCGCGTTCGGGCAGATCACCCCCGGGCCGTTCCTGATCACCGCGGCATTCGTCGGCTTCAGCGTCGCCGGCTGGTGGGGCGGCGTGCTGGCCGCGGTCGCGATCTTCGCCCCCAGCGTGGCGATGACCACGGTGGCCGCCGAGATCTACCCGTACCTGCGCAGGCTCACCTGGGTCCGGGGAGCCATCCGCGGAATCATGGCCGCGTTCACCGGCCTGCTCGCCACCGTGGTCATCACGCTGGGCCACCACCTCGCCGGGGCGCCGGCGGCCCTCGCACTGGCCGCCGGCGCCCTGGCCGCCGTCCGCGTCTTCCGATGGAACATGCTGATCGTCTTCGGTGCGGGGCTCGCCGCCTGGGCCGGCTACCTGGCGCTCACGGGAGCGATCTGACCGGGCTGCCGGCCGGCCCGCGGCCGGCGGCATCGTCAGGCGCTGCCAGGAGGACATTGCCAACCCGCGGTCCAGGGGACAGGGCGGGATGTAACGTCGGCCCATGGCCGCGCCCCTCGTTCCAGTCATCACTGCCGAGCTCGCCGATGCCGCGCTCTCCTGCCAGGCGCTGGAGCGCGCCCGCGGGCTTGCCGACTGGGTCGGCGTCGGAAAGCAGCTGACCGCCCTCCGCGTGCTGCGGCCGGGCGACGCCGTCCTGGCCTGCCGCCACCTGGGCATCGACGTGCCCGGGCCGCGGCTGCGCAGCGCCCGCGAGTGGCTGAGGTTGCAGGGGGAGGAGGTGGCCGAGGATCCGGCGGGCGCGCCGTGGCTGGCGGTCGAGGCGATGAGCCTCATGATGGACCTGCTGGCCGGCCAGGTCCCCCCGTTCCTGCTGCGCGCCCTGCTCGCCGAGCAGGTCGGCGAGGACGTCGATGAGGTGCCGTCGCTGATGCTCGCCTCGGGCCACCCGCGCGCGGCGGACGTCGCCGCCCTGCTGACGGGCCGCCCGGTCCTGGCGGCCACCGACAGCGCGCCGCGCCCGGGACGGGGCCATGAGGGCTCGCCCCGGCCGCGGCGGACCGGCCAGCCCGCCGGCTCGCCGGTCCAGGGGTGCGCGGCCGGCCCGGCCCCGCGCCCCCCGGCCGTGCGAGCGCCCGGGCCTTGACGCGAGACGGCGCCAACCGGAGCAAGGGGCCGGAAGCCTCTCCCGCCAGGGCCCTGGGTCCCTTGCCCGGGCGGTCATGGCCAGCGAAGCTTCGGACATCACCGAGCTGACGGGAGGCCGCCGATGAGTCGCGTGGTGATTCTGGGCGCGGGAATCTCCGGCCACACCGCCGCGGCCTATGCCAGGAAGTGGCTGGGCCGGGACGACACCGTGACGGTGGTCTCCCCGGAGGAGACCTACAACTGGATCCCGTCCAACATCTGGGTCGGCGTGGGCCTGATGACGCCGGGCCAGGTGACCTTCCCGCTCGCGCCCGTCTACGAGCGCCGCGGGATCGAGTTCAGGCAGGCCTGGGGCCGTGAGATCCACCCGGATGGCGACACCGCCCACCCGGGCCCGTACGTGGTCATCGAGACGGCCTCCGGCCAGGCCGAGAAGGTCCCGTACGATTTCCTGATCAACGCCACCGGGCCCCGGCTGCGCTTCGACATGACCGAAGGGCTGGGCCCGGACCGGAACAGCCTGTCGGTGTGCACGCCCGGGCACGCGGTCCAGGCTGCCGCCGCGCTCGACGAGGCGGTCGAGCGGATGCGCCGCGGCCAGCGGCAGCGCTTCCTGGTCGGCGTCGGTCACGGCACCAGCACGTGCGAGGGCGCGGCGTTCGAGTACGTCGTCAACCTCGAATTCGAGCTGCGCGCCCGCAAGGTGCGGGACAAGGCGGAGATCGTGTGGATCACCAACGAGTACGAGCTCGGCGACTTCGGCATGGCCGGCATGCACCTGAAGCGGGGCGGCTACGTCGTGCCCAGCAGCTTGTTCACCGAATCGCTATTCGCCGAGCGGGGCATCGACTGGATCACCCGCGCTCACGTGAGCAAGGTCGACAAGGACCGGGTCCACTATGAGACCCTGGACGGGGCGCAGCGGGAGCAGGAGTTCGACTTCGCCATGCTGCTGCCGCCGTTCTCCGGCGTGGGCCTGCGGGCGTACGGCCGCGACGGCGGCGACATCACCGACCGCCTGTTCCTGCCCAACGGCTTCATGCGGGTCGACGCGGACTACACCGCCAAGCCGCCTGGGCAATGGGCGGCCGGCGACTGGCCGCGCACCTACCAGTCACCGGCCTACCCGAACATCTTCGCGGCCGGGATCGCGTTCGCCCCGCCGCACGCGATCTCGACCCCGCACACCAGCCCGAACGGCACGCTCATCGCCCCGGCGCCGCCGCGCACCGGGATGCCCTCGGCCGAGATCGGCAAGGCCGTCGCGGCCAGCGTCGCCGACATGGCCCGCGGCGCCGCGGGGCCGACCCGCTCGGCGTCGATGGCCGAGATGGGCGCGGCGTGCGTGGCCTCCGCCGGCGCCCACCTGCTCACCGGCACCGCCGCGTCGATGACCGTGTACCCGATCGTCCCGGACTACTCCCGCTACCCCCTGTACGGGCGCGACCTGAGCCGGACGTTCGGCGAGATCGGGCTGGCCGGGCACTGGATCAAGATCTTGCTGCACCACATGTTCCTGTACAAGGCCAGGCTCCGCCCTGGCTGGGCCCTCATCCCGGAGTGACCGCCATGGCCGTTCCCGACCCTCCAGCCGGGCCGCCCGCTCAGCAGCCAGGAACCGGATCCGCGAGGGTGACCGCCGGCACCGCGCCGTACGTCACCCGGCCGACCCGCTGGACCCTCTTCGCCCGGACGTTCGTTCCCTGGCAGCTGTGGCGGTTCGCCCGCATCAACCTCAAGATGATCCGGATGATCCGCAGCGCCCACCGCTGACGGCCGTCTCGAGCCCCGCGCCGGGCGCGGGGGATGGGGGATCCTGCGGGCCACGAACGCCGGCTCCTCATGGAGCCTGATCGCAGCCAGCGGGCCCAGGCGGCTCAGCCGAGCCGCCCGTCCTGGCCATCGGACCTCCTCCCCGTGCCGGCGTGATCCAGTCGCGGCTCCGGGCGGCCGCCCCGCCAGGGTCATCCGTCACCGTCGCCGCAGCCTTCCCGCCCGGCCTGGCCGCCGAGCCGGGGCGGCGGGCCGGGGCGGCGGGCCGGGGCGGCGGGCCGGGGCGGCGCCCCCCCCGCGGCCGCGGCGACGGGCCGCGGGCGACGGGCCAGGCGGCCCGCGGAGCGGGCCGGCCGATAGCCTGGGGCGGATGGAACCGGACGACGGCGGGCGGCAGGCCCCGGCCGCGGGCGAACCGCCCGGCCTGGGCTCCCGGCAGCCCGCCCCGGCTGCGGCACCCGCCGGCGGGGGCCTGTCCGGCGACGAGGCAGCCGCCCGCCTGGCCCGGTTCGGGCCGAACGAGATCGCCCCCGAGCGGCGGAGCCGGCTGCGGGCGCTCGCCGGCAAGCTGAACGGGCCGGTGCCGTGGCTGCTTGAGGCGGCGGTCGTCCTGGAGGTCGCGGCCGGCAAGGCGGTGGAGGCGGTGATCATCGCCCTGCTGCTGGCGTTCAACGCGGCGCTGAGCTTCGCGCAGGAGGGCCGGGCGCAGGGGGCGCTGGCGCTGCTGGCGCAGCGGCTGCGGATCCGGGCGCGAGTGCGCCGCGACGGCCGCTGGCAGGTGGTGGACGCGCGCGAGCTCGTCCCGGGCGACGTGGTGCACCTGCGGCTCGGCGACATCGTGCCCGCTGACATCACCGTCGGCGAGGGGACCGTCTCGGCCGACCAGTCGGTGCTGACCGGGGAGTCGGCGGCGGTGGAGGCCGGGCCCGGGGCGCGGTTGTTCGCCGGGTCGCTGCTGCGCCGGGGGGAGGCGACCGGCACGGTGACGGCGACCGGGGTGGCCACCTATTACGGGCGCACCGCCGAACTGGTCCGCACCGCCAGGACCGTCAGCCACCTCGAGCAGACCATCTTCCGGGTGGTGTGGGCGCTGCTGGCCATGGACGGGGCGCTGGTGGTGGCCATCCTGGCCTACGGGCTCGCCACCCGCCTGCCCGTGGCCGAGCTGCTGCCGTTCGTGCTGATCCTGGTGGTTGCCTCGGTGCCGGTCGCGCTGCCGGCGACGTTCACCCTGGCCACGGCCCTGGGCGCGACGACGCTGGCGCGGTCCGGGGTGCTGGTGACCCGCCTGTCGGCGATCGAGGAAGCCGCCGCGATGGACCTGCTGTGCACCGACAAGACCGGGACCATCACCGAGAACTCGCTGTCGGTCGCGGCCGTGCGGTGCTACGGCCGCGCGTCCGACGCCGACGTGCTCGCCCTTGCCGCCGCGGCGTCCGACGAGGCGACCCAGGACCCGATCGACCTGGCGGTGCTGGCGGCGGCGCGGTCGGCTGGGGCGGCGGCCGCCGCGCCCCCCGTCGCGTTCACCCCCTTCGATCCCGCGGCCAAGCGCTCGGAGGCGGTGATCGTGCGCGACGGGCAGCGGGTCCGGGTGGTCAAGGGCGCCCCGCAGGTGGTCGCGGTGCTCGCCGCCGGGCCGCCCGGGGTGAGCGCGGACGTGGCGGCCATGGCCGCGGACGGGACACGGGTGCTGGCGGTCGCCGCCGGCCAGCGGCGGCTGGAGCTCGCGGGACTGGTCGGCCTCGCGGACCCGCCCCGTCCCGACTCGGCCGCCCTGATCGCCCGGCTGTCCGCGCTCGGCATCCGCGTGATCATGGTGACCGGTGATGCAGCGGCCACCGCCGTGGCCATCGCCCGCCGGGTCGGGATCGGCACCCGGACCGGGGACGTCCGGGCCGTGCGGGCCCGGACCGGCGGCGAGCAGCCCGGGACCGGCGGCGGGCGGGCCCGGGCCGCGACGGGCCTGGACTTCGACGTGCTCGCCGGGGTGCTGCCGGAGGACAAGCTCCGCCTGGTCGAGATGGCGCAGCGGGCCGGCCACGTGACCGGCATGACCGGCGACGGGGTGAACGATGCCCCCGCGCTGCGCCGGGCCGAGGTCGGCATCGCCGTCGCCACTGCCACGGACGTCGCCAAGTCCGCCGCCAGCGTCGTGCTCACCGAGCCCGGGCTGGCCAACATCGTGACCGCGGTGGAGGCGGGCAGGCGCGTCTACCAGCGGATGCTCACCTACACCCTCAACAAGATCGTCAAGACGTTCCAGGTGGCGCTCTTCCTCGGCCTCGGGCTGCTGGTCACCGGGCAGTTCGTCACCACGCCCCGGCTGGTGCTGCTGCTGCTGTTCGCCAACGACTTCGTGACGATGTCGATCGCCACCGACAATGTCGGCTACTCCCCTCGCCCCGACAGGTGGCGGGTGACCTCGCTGTCGCTGACCGCCCTGGGCATCGCCGTGCCCTGGCTCGCGGTGTCGTTCGCCACCTTCTACGTGGGCCGCTACGCGCTTGGCCTCGGCCTGGCAGCGACCCAGACGCTGGTGTTCGTGATGCTGGTCGCCACCGGCCAGGCCACCGTCTACCTCGTCCGCGAGCGCCGCCACCTGTGGCGGTCGCGCCCCAGCGGCTGGATGCTGTCCGCCACCGCCGCCGACCTGGTGATCGTGACCGCCCTGGCCTCGGCGGGCATCCTGATGGCCGCCATCCCGCTCACCGGCGTCCTGGTGCTGCTCGCCGCCGTCGCCGCCGCCACGATCCTGCTGGACCTGGCCAAGGTCCCGCTGCTGCGCCGCCTCCGCCTCACCTGAGGGCGTGCGCCGGACCCGCCGGGCAGGTTCCCGGCCCGGCCTCGCGCGGGGCGCCGGCCAGGGCGCCGGGCAGCTCCCCGCGGGCGCGGATCTGCAGCTTGCGGTACGCGCTCCCCAGGTGGTTCTCCACCGTCTTGACGCTCACGCACAGCGCCTGGGCGATCCCCGCGTTCGTCAGGCCCTGCCCCGCGAGCCGGGCCACGCGTTCCTCTGCGGCAGTGAGGGCGCCGGGGCCCTGAACTGCGCGGCGTCGCGGCCTGGCCCCGGCCATCCGCAGCTCGGCGAGGGCCCGGGCGGCCAGCTGCTGCGCGCCGCAGCGATCGGCGAGCTGGAGGCCGGCGGCGAGCGGGGCGCGGGCGCTGACGGGCTGCCGGGCGCGGCGGAGCGCGGCGCCGAGCTCCACCTGGCTCCGGGCTTCCTCCAGCGGGGAGGGGCATCGCCGGGCGTGCGCCACCGCGCGCTGCAGCGAGCCGATCCCGGCCTTGCCGCCCTCGATCAGGCCGGCGACGCGCAGTGCCCGGCTCCGGGCCCGCGGCCAGCCGGCGGCCTCGGCCAGCCGCAGCTCGGCGGCCACCAGTGCCCGGGCCTGCGCGCGGGAGCTGGCGGGAAGCGCCCTGGCCAGGGACGACCGCCACGAGACCAGGACCGGGTTGGTCACGTTCAGCGCGTCGTAGATCGTCCCGGCGGCTCGCAGGTCGGCTGCCGCGCCGGCCAGGCTGCCGGCCAGCGACCGCAGCTGGCCGCGCATCTCGAGCAGGAAGGCCTCGGTCAAGGTGGACTGCCAGCCGGGGCGCAGCGTGATCTCCTCCACCGCCGCCGCCAGGTCGGCCAGCCCCGGCCTTTCCGCCAGGGCGTCGAGGCCGAAGCGCAGGACCGACACCAGCGCGAGCATGTCCCCGCCCTCCCGGGCGGCCTCGGCCGCCACCCGCAGATCGGCCTCGGCCGCGGCCAGGTCCCCCGCCTGCGTGGCAAGCCACGCGCGGCACGCGAGTGCCTGAAGGCGCCCGCGGGCCGACCCCCGCCGGCCGGCGTCCCTGAGCATCTCGCCGACCAGCTCACGCGCCTGCTCGTGCTCTTCGACCAGCAGGAGGGCGCCGACGGCCTGGGCCAGGGACGGGTCGGCCGGCCCCGCGTCGGCGAGGAACCTCCCGCTGTCGAGCCCCCGGCGGACCAGGCACGCCACCTCCCCGCGGCCGCCCCCCCGCCAGGCGGCGACCGCGGCGAACAGCAGGGCCAGGGGCCTGGCGCCTGGATGGCCTTCCCCGATCATCCGGCGGCGGTCGGCGGCCCGGCGGTCGAAGTCGGCGACGAAGCGGCTGTCGTAGGCCTCCAGGCCGGCCTGCCTTCTCTCCAGCTGGAGGCGGACCTCGGGGCACCCGTCGGCGAGCTCGCCGATCGCCGAGCGGAGCAGCGGGATCCGCGCCTCCCAGCATCCAGTGGATCCCAGCACGTCCGCGAGGTCACAGGCGATCGAGGCCCGCGTGCGCGCGTCGCGCGCCTCCGCGTGAGCGGCGCGCAGGTGCTCGGCAGCCCGCGGGTCGCGCATCAGGGCTTCCGCCCGGCCGAGCTCGTGGAGCACCCCAGCGCGATCCTGGCAGGCTCGGCTCTCATCGAGGAGCCGGCGCAGGTAGGCCACCGCGCTCTCCGGGGCGCCCCGGGCGATCGCCCTGGCCGCGGCGGCGCGGAGCCGGTCCCGGATATCCCCGGCGGACCTGGGCGCGGTGGCCAGCAGGTGAGCCGCCACCTCCTCGGCGTCGGCGCCCTCCTGGCCGAGCAGCCGCGCGGCGTGCCGGTGGGCCTTGTCCCTGGCACCACCGGGCATCTCCTCGTATATCGCGGCGCGAACGATCGGGTGGGCAAAGCGCAGCGGATGGCGGCCGCGGAGGATCCCGGCGCTGACCAGCTGGTCGACCGCAGTCAGCACGTCATCGTCGGCCAGCCCGGCCAGCGCCGCGACCCGGCCGGCGTCCGCGTGCTGCCCCAGCACCGCGACCGCGCGGGCGACGGCGGCAGCGGGCGCGCCCAGCCGCAGCAGGCGCGACCGGATCGCGCGCGCCACCGTGTCCGGACCGGCCCGGGCTACCCGCCCGGCGGCGGCCGCCGTCGGCCGCACCCCCTCGCGCGCCAGCCAGTCCAGCAGCTCGCGCAGGTAGAACGGCACCCCGCCGGTGGCCTGCAGGCAGGCGCCGGTGAACCTCTCGTCCGGGGGCCCGAGCGCCGATTCCACCAGGAGGGCCGTCGCCTGCCTGCTCAGGGGCCTCGGGCGGAGCACCGTCACGCCGCTCATGCCCGCCAGGTCAGCCACGGTCCCTGGCACCTGGCCGGGCTCCCCGGTCCGGATGGCGACGAGCATCACCACCGGCATGGCCTCGAGCCGAACGGCGACGTGCGACAGGTACCGCTGCGACGGCAGGTCGGCCCAGTGGGCATCGTCGACCACCATCAGCAGCGGGAACCGCTCGGCCAGGTCGGCCGTCAGGGTGAACAGGCCGTGCAGGGCAGCGTAGAGCCGCTCGGGCGCGTGCGCCCCGTGGTCTTCCAGGCATCCGCCGCCCACGACGTCCCAGGCTGCCCGGGCCGCCGCCGAGGACACCTCTGCGGCCCGGCCCCGGCCGACCGCCCGGCGCAGGACGGGCCCGAAGAGCTGGCGGACCACCCCGTAGGAGTAGTCGCGCTCGAGGGGTGAGCCGACCGCCGTCAGGACCGTTGCCCGGCCGGACGCCCGCGCCAGGGCGCAGGCTTGCCCGCACAGGGCGGTCTTGCCGATGCCCGCCGGGCCCTCGGCTACCGCGACCCAGCCCCTGCCCTGGCCGGCAGCGGCGATCGCGGCGCCGATCAGCCCGAGCTCCTCGTCTCGCTCAAGCAGTCCGCCGGCGCCGCCCACGGGGACCAAGCGTAGGCAATCCGGCCGCCTCGCCCGCGGGCTGGCGAAAACATGGGGGTCGCCCCCTCATGACAGGGACCGGCCGGGCCGGCCATCATCCCGCCCTGGAACCGCCCGATCGACGCCGAGAGGTGAGGCAAGCGTGAGCAGGCACCGCCGCCGGGCAGCCGGGGCCGCGCTGGCCGTCACGGCCGCCCTGATCGCTGGATGCGCGGGAACGTCCGGCCCTGCCTCCCCGGCAGCCGGCCCGGCTGGCAGCGGTGCCGCTCACGGCGGCTCGGCCGCGCCGGCCACCGGCGCGCCGCAGGCCGGGCCGGTCACGTTCACCGGGACCGTCACCCTCTCCGGTGCCGACACCGCGAGGGGCCGCTTCACCGACACGTCCAGCCGCAAGGACCCGCTCGGCAACGTGTTCGCCAGCTGCCAGGACTGGGCCAGGCACCTCATCAACGGCGCGCCGGACGCCGGGGTGGACTTCGTCAATCCCGGCCCGCAGGCACCCGTCGGCGGCCGGGACATCGGCGTCGCCTTCCTGATCCAGGGATACGGCGGGCCGGGCACCTACACCCAGAAGTCACCGGGGATCAGGGCCGAGATCTCCGATGGGCTCGACAGCTTCGGGAACCCCTCGAGCTTCGTGATCGTGGTGAATCCCGACGGCAGCGGTCACCTGACCTTCACCGGCGCCTCCGGCGTCAACGGCACTAGCCCTGCCAAGAAGGTGTCGGGGTCCCTCATCTGGACCTGCCGGTGAGAGCCGGCGCGCCGCGGCCATGGCGCCCGGCGTGACCACGTCCGCGCGCACGCCGGCGGGCCGCCACGGGCCTGATGCTGGCATCCGCCGCGGCGCTGGCCGTCGCCTGCTCGCCCTTGTCCCCGGCACCTGCCCACGCCCCGGCGGGCAACTGCCGCCCCGGGTCCTGGCCTGCCAGCGCAGTCCAAAGCCCCGGGCGCTGGCGCACCGGGCACGAGCGCACCGGGTGCCCCGTCGGCGCCGTCGACGCCGGCCCAGGCCGGGCCAGGTCCGTGCCCGGTCCGCGACCTGGGGGTGAAGCTGGGACTGAGCCAGGGCACCGCCGGGAGCACCGACCAGGTCATCGACTTCACCAACATCGGCCCCGTGGCCTGCACGCTGCACGGCTACCCGGGCGTGGCGCTCGCAGGCGGCTCGCCGGTCGCCCAGATCGGCGCGGCGGCGGCCGAGGACCCGTCGCCACCGCGGCAGCTGGTCACCATTGCGCCGGGGCAGGTGGCGAACTCGTTGCTCAGGATCGGGCGGGCGGCCAGCCTCCCGCCCTCCGCCTGCGACCTGGCGCCTGCCAGCTACCTGCAGATCTACCCGCCGGACCAGACAACGCCGGTGTACCTCGCCTACCCGGCGACCGCCTGCTCATCCAAGAGGGCAAGCATCCTGAGCGTGAGCGTGGTCATGCCCGGCCCGGGCGGCTGAGCGAGGACGCCGCCGTTCCCGCCCCGGCGCGGCCGGACCCGCCCGCCGGGGATGCCCGCCACGGAGGCGGTCACCATCGCGCCACCGTGACCACGCCCGAGGGCACGGCCTGCCAGCATGCGAAGCCCGCGGCCGGGTCCTCACCATCGCGGGCGGCCTCGGGCACCGGGGCGTCGCCGGGACGCTGCCGCAGGACCGACCGGGCCGCCCGCACCCGCAGGCCAGCGGCGTTCACCGCGGCGAGGGTCCGGTCGCGGGTCAGGAAGCGGGCCGCCGAGTAGAACGGATGGCCGGCGGCGCCCTTGCGCTGGTAGAAGCGGCCCCAGGCCGAATCGGCGAACACCTCGCCCAGCACGACCGCGCCGTCGTCGCGGATCACCCGGCGGGCCTCGGCGAGCAGCGCGGCAGGATCGTCGGCGAAGCAGACCGTGACCACGATCAGCACCGCGCCGAGGGCGCCGGAGCGGAACGGCAGCCGCTCACCGACTCCCCGGACCACGGCGACGCCGCGGGAGCGGGCCAGGGCCAGCGGCACGGCGGCCGGGTCGAGGCCCACGTCCACCCCGAGCGCCTGCGCGAACCGGCCGCTGCCCACTCCGACCTCCGCCCACGGCCGGGGCAGGCCGGCCAGCAGCGGCCTCAGGCACGCCACCTCCGCGGGGAACACCACCGCTCCCGCCGGTCCCTCGTACCAGGCGTCGTACCGCCCCGCCAGGCGATCGAACAGCTTCGCCGTGCTCATGACACGTCATAGTCTCCCGGGCGAGGCGCGCTCCCGCCATGGCCGGACGTCCCGCCGCCGCGACGCGCCACCGCCAGGGCGCGGCAGCTGACCGATGCCGCGCGGGAACGTGACATTCGGCTCTGGGCCGGCCCGGTGACCGGGGCGCAGCCTGGGAGCACGCGCCCGCTCCCGCGCCTGCGGCGGCGGGCCGCCGGGGCGGGCGCCACGGGCGCCGGGATGCGAGCGGGCGATGATGGCGGGACAGGACACCTGGCGGGCGGCGGGCCGGAACCGGTACGCGGACCTGCTGCGGGTCGCCGCCATCGCGGGCGTGGTCCTCGGCCACTGGCTGCTGGTCAGCATCACCTACGGCAACGGGCGGCTGTCGGGGCGCGATGCCCTGCTGTACGTGAGCTGGGGGCGCTGGGTCACCTGGCTCTTCCAGGTGATGCCGGTGTTCTTCCTCGTGGGCGGGTATGCCAACGCGGTGTCGTGGGCGGCGCACCACCAGCAGGGTCTGACGTGGACGGCGTGGGTGCGGCGGCGGGCCATGCGGCTGCTGTGGCCGGCGACCGGGTACGTGACGGTGGCCGCGCTCGCCGCCGCCGGGGCGCGGGCGGCCGGGGTCCCCGCCGGCGAGCTGGCCGAGGCCGGCTGGCTGGCCGGGCTGCACCTGTGGTTCCTCCCCGTCTACCTGCTGCTGATCGCGCTGACGCCGGCGCTGCTGGCCGCCCACCGGCGGTGGGGGCTGGCGGTCCCGGCCGTGATGGCCGCCGGGGCGGCCGCCGTCGACGTCGGCTCGGTCGGCTGCCGGCTGCCGCTGATCGGCTTCGTCAACTACCTGATGGTCTGGGGCTCGATCCACCAGTGGGGGTTCGCCTGGCAGGACGCGACGCTGACCCGGGCCCGGTGGCGCCCGTGGGCGCTGGCTGCGGGCGGCGGCGGGGCGCTCGCCGGGCTCCTGGCCTGGGGCCCGTTCCCGGTGGACATGATCGGAGCGGGGGAGCGGATCGGCAACACCACCCCGCCGTCGGTCGCGCTGCTGGCCTTCGCCGCCGCGCAGGCGGGCCTGCTGCTGGCGGCCGAGCCTGCCCTCACCCGGCTGCTGGCCCGCCCTGCCTGGTGGCGGCAGGTCAGCCGCCTCAACCCCCTGGTGATGAACACCTACCTGTGGCACATGGCGCCGGTGATCGTGATCGCCGTCGCGTTCTACCCCACCGGGGTGATGCCGCAGCCGTCCGTCGGCACGCCGCTGTGGTGGGCGCTGCGGCCCGCGTGGTTCGCCTTGCTGGCCGCCGTGCTGGTCCCGCTCGTGCTCGGGATCACCCGGGCGGAGCGGCCGCTGGCCCGGCTGCCGGCCGGGGTCGGCCCGGCCGGGCCCTGGTCCCCGGTGCTACTCGCCGGGGGCCTGGCCGCGGCCTCGGCCGCCCTCGCCCGGATCGCCATCGCGGGATTCGCCCCCGGCGGCCATGCTCCGGTGTCGGTCCTGGCGGCATACGCGGGCGGCGTGCTGCTGGCCTTCGCCTCCGGCCGCGCCGGCGCGGGGCGATCCCGGCGCGCCCCTGTCCCGCCGCCCCGCGCCCCCATCCCGCCGCCCCGCGCCGGCGTGGTCGGCGCCGGGCCGGCGCCGCCGCGGCGATCCGGCCGCCCGCCGGTCGCGTCCCGGGAAGGCAAGGAGGGACCGTGATGACGCGCTTCATCGACGACGGCGCGCGCGCCGAGCTGGAGCCGGCGCTGGGCGCGCTGGCCCGCCCGGTGCGGCTGGTCATGTTCACCCAGGAGCATGCCTGCGGCCCGTGCCGCGAGCAGCGCCAGCTGCTGGAGGAGCTCGCCGGGCTGTCCGGCAGGATCACGCTCGAGGTGCACGACCTGCTGGCCGATGCCGCCCTGGCCCGCTCCTACCGGGTCAGCCGGGTTCCCGTCACCGCCGTCGTCGCGGACCAGGACCCGGGGATCCGGTTCGTGGGCGTCACGCTGGGCTACGAGTTCGGCTCGCTGATCCAGGCGATCACCATGGTGGCCTCGGGCGACAGCGGCCTGGAGCCGGAGCTGGAGCGCTGGGCGAGCCTGATCACCGAGCCGCTGCACCTGGAGGTCATGGTCACCCTCACCTGCCCCTACTGCCCGCGGATGGTGCACCTGGCCCATCAGCTGGCGATCGCGAACCCGCTGATCTTCTCCGAGATGGTCGACGCGGCCGAGTTCCCGGACCTGGCCCAGCGCTACCGGGTGTCCGGGGTGCCCCGCACGGTCATCAACGAGCGGCCGGCGTTCGAAGGGGCGCTGCCGGCCGCGGACGCGATCCTGGAGATCCTCAAGGCCGCCAGCCCGGGGGCCTACGAGCAGGTGGACGCGCAGCTGCGCGCCGCCCGGGGCGAGCGGAAGGTCCAGCCGCTGGATCCCAGTCACCGCTACGACGTGCTGATCGTCGGGGCGGGCCCGGCGGCCCTGTCCGCCGCGATCTACGCGGCCCGCAAGGACCTCGACGTGGCGCTCATCGGCGATCACCCGGGCGGGCAGATCACCGACACGGCCCTGGTCGAGAACTGGCTGGGCGTCCCGCAGGTCGGCGGGCTCGACCTGGCGCAGGCGTTCCGCGAGCACGCCGAGCGCCACCGGGTCGCCCAGGCCCTGCATGCCACGGTGACCCGGGTCGACGCCCGCGACGGCGCCTTCGCCGTCACGACCGCGGACGGCGCCTCCTACCGCGCCTCCGCCGTGATCTACGCCGCGGGCGCCCGCTACCGCTCGCTGGGCGTCCCGGGCGAGAGCCGGTTCCTCGGGCACGGCATCTCCTTCTGCGCCACCTGCGACGCGCCGCTGCTCGCGGGCAAGCGAGTCGCGATCGTCGGCGGCGGCAACTCCGCGTTCACCGCGGCCCGTGACCTGCTGCCGTTCGCCGAGGAGATCCACCTGATCAACATCTTGCCCGGCTGGCAGGCCGACCCGGTGCTGGTCGCCCAGGTCACCACCGATCGCCGGGTCGCCCTGCACCCGGCCACCGAGGTCCGCGAGTTCCTCGGTGGTGACCGCCTCGAGGGCGTCCGGCTGCGGGCCACCGACGGCGGCGACCGGTTCGACCTGGCGATCGACGGGGCGTTCCTGGAGATCGGGCTCACCCCCGCGGCCGGGCCGGTCGCCCACCTGCTGGCCCTGACCAGCGCCGGCGAGATCCCGGTCGGCCGCGACCAGGGCACCGCCGTCCCCGGCCTGTTCGCCGCCGGGGACGTCACCGACGAGCCCGGCAAGCAGATCGTCACCGCAGCCGCCGCAGGCGCCAAGGCCGCGCTGGCCGTCGACCGCTACCTGCTGAATCACCGCCCCCGGGCCGCGGCGGCCGTGCCGCCCCGGCCCCGCGCGCGGGGCGAGGCCGGCCGGCCAGGCGCGCGGAGGTGACCTTGGGCACTACCGCCGGGCGTGGGCCGGGGCGGAGGATGAGCGGGTCGGAACGAGAATGCGAAGTGCGGGGGATGCGATGCGCGCCTACCAGATGACCGGGTGGCAGCGGCCACCGGAGTTCCGCGAGGTCGAGGTTCCCGAGCCGGGGCCAGGCCAGGTGCTGATCAAGGTGGCCGGGGCCGGCGCGTGCCACTCCGACCTGCACCTGATGGAGTGGCCCGAGGGAGCGTTCAACTTCCCGCTGCCGTTCACGCTCGGCCACGAGAACACCGGCTGGGTGGAGCGGCTCGGCGCGGGGGTGACCGGCCTGGAGCCCGGGGAGCCGGTCGCGGTGTACGGGCCGTGGGGCTGCGGCCGCTGCCGTGCCTGCCGGCTGTCACGGGAGAACTTCTGCGAGAACGCCGCCGAGCTCGGCGCGATGGGCGGCGGCCTGGGCCGCGACGGCGGCTTCGCCCCCTACATGCTGATCCCCGCCGCCCGGCTGCTGGTGCCGCTCGGGGACCTGGACCCGGTCGAGGCGGCACCGCTGACCGACGCGGGGCTCACCCCGTACCACGCGATCAAGCGCAACCTGCGCCGGCTCGTGCCCGGGACGTCGGTCGCGGTGATCGGCGCCGGAGGGCTGGGGCACATGGCGGTGCAGATCGCGCGGGCGATCAGCGGCGCGCAGGTGATCGCCGTCGACATCGACGACGCCAAGCTGGCGCTGGCGCGGGAGGTCGGCGCCGACCACGCGGTGCTGTCCGGGCCGGATGCCGCAGCCGCGATCCGTGACCTCACCCGCGGGCGCGGCGTCATGGTCGTCCTCGACTTCGTCGGCACCGAGGCGACCATGGCGCTCGGGGCCGCCGTGGTCCGCCCGGAGGGGGAGGTGACCGTCGTCGGCCTGGCCGGCGGCACGCTCGGCTTCCGCTTCGGCGCCATGCCCTTCGACAGCGCGATCACCGTCCCGTACTGGGGCAGCGCGGTGGAGCTGATGGAGGTCCTCGACCTGGCCCGTGCCGGGCGGATCCGGGCGCGCGTGGAGCGGTTCCCGCTCAGCCAGGTCGCTGACGCCTACGCCCGGCTCCGCGAGGGCAAGATCGACGGCCGGGCCGTCATCACCCCGCAGGTGCCCTGACCGCCGATCCGTGCCCGCCAGGGCGAGGCCGGTCCGCGCCCGGCGGCGCGGGAACCCGGGCGAGGCCGGTCCGCGCCCGGCGGCGCGGGAACCCGGGCGAGGCCGGTCCGCGCCCGGCGCGGGAGCCGGAACGCGCGGGGGTCAGAACTCGCAGGCGTGCGCGCCGCAGCCGCCGCTGTAGGCGCCGCGGATCCGCACCGCGGCGCCGGCGCCCGCTCCCGGGTCGTCCGCGACGGTGAGGACCTGGCCGGGGCGGGAGCCGTAGCGGTAGACGGTGATGCCCTTCACCCCGGCGCGCCAGGCCGCGAGGTAGATCCCCTGCACGTCGCCCGGGGTGGCGCTGGCGGGCAGGTTGATGGTCTTGGCCACGGCCGCGTCCACGTGCCGCTGCGCGGCGGCCTGCATGCGCAGGTGCCACCGCGGCGCGATGTCCAGCGCGGTCACGAACGCCGCGCGCACGTCCGCGGGGACGCCTGGGACCTGCCGCGCGCTGCCGGTACGGGAGATCTCGGCCATCAGTGCCGCCGAGTAGAACCCCCGGTCCCGCGCCAGGCGCTCGAACCGCGGGTTCGCCTCGGTGATCTGGCGGCCGAGGATGTGCCGGGTGTAGGCGAGCGCGAACATCGGCTCGATCCCCGAGGTGGTGCCGGCGATCAGCGAGATCGTGCCGGTGGGGGCGACCGACGTCAGCTGGGCGTTGCGCAGCGGCCCGATGCCGCGGCCGGGATAGATGCTGCGCTCGTACAGCGGGAACGGGCCGCGCTCGGCGGCAAGGGCCGCCGAGGCGCGGCGAGCCTCCTGCCTGATCACCCGGAAGACCCGGCCGGCCAGGGCGATCGCCGCCGGGGAATCGTACGGGATGCCCAGCGCGGCCAGCATCTCGGCGAGCCCCATCACCCCGAGGCCCACCTTGCGCGCCGCCCTGGCCGGGCCCTCCAGCTCGGGCACCGGGTAGCGGCTGACCTCGATCACGTCGTCGAGGAACCGGACCGCCAGCGCCACCGCCGGGCGCAGGCGGGCGAAGTCCACCCGCCGGCCGGTGATGAAGCGGGCCAGGTTCAGCGAGCCCAGGTCGCATGACTCATACGGCCGCAGCGGCACCTCCCCGCAGGGGTTGGTGGCCTCGATCCGCCCCAGCGAGGGAAGCGGGTTCGCGGCATTGATGCGGTCGGTGAACAGCAGGCCGGGATCCCCGCCCGCCCAGGCGGCCTCGCAGATCGCCTCGAACAGCCCGGCCGCCGCCACCTGGCCCGCGACCCGGCCGGTGCGGGGGTTAACCAGGCGATGGCGGCCGCCCGTGGCCACCGCCCGCATGAACCGGCCGGTGACGGCGACCGACAGGTTGAAGTGCTCCAGGCCCCCGTCGCGCTTGGCCGCGATGAACTCGGCGATGTCCGGGTGGGAGACGTCGAGCACGGCCATGGACGCGCCGCGGCGCCGCCCGCCCTGGGCCAGCACCGCGGCGGCGGTGTCGAACACGGCCAGGAACGACACCGGGCCGCTGGCCGTCCCCCTGGTGCTCGCCACCAGGTCGCCCTTCGGCCGCAGGTGCGAGAACGCGTAACCGGTGCCGCCCCCGGCCTGGTGCAGCAGCGCCGCATCGCCCAGCGCGCGGAAGATCGAGCCCAGCGAGTCCTCGACCGGCAGCACGACGCAGCCGGACAGCAGCCCCAGGCTGGTGCCGGCGTTCATCAGCGCGGGGGAGTTCGGCAGGAACTCCAGCCGCCGCATGAGCCCCGCGAACGCCTCCGCCCAGCGTCCCGCCGACCCGGGGCGCCAGGTGTCCTCCGCCGCCGCCACGAACGCGGCGGCCCGGTCCATCATCTCCCCGGTCGACTCGGTCACCCGCCCGCGCGAGTCCCGCAGCAGGTACCGCTCCCTCAGGACCGCTGCCGCGCCGAGGCTGAGCTTGAGCTCGTCCCGGATCCCGAGCTGCCGCTTGGCCTCGCGCAGGTCTGCCCGCTGCCGGCGGTAGCCGGCGAAGGCGCGGGCCACTCCCGCCAGGCCGAGCGACGCCAGCGCCCGCTCGACGGCGTCCTGGACATCCTCCACCCCCGGCGCCCGGCGGCCGAACTCCGCCGCCAGCGCGGCGCCCGCCAGGGAGGCCACCTGGGCGGCCAGCGCCGGGTCGCGGAGCCCGGCCTCGCGGCCGGCCCGGGCGACCGCCGCCTCGATCCGGGCCGCGTCGAACGGAGCGGTCGTCCCGTCCCGGCGGCGCACCCGCCGGGGGGCGGGCGAGGGCGCCGCGCGAGCGCGGCGCCCCGCCCTGGCCGCGGCTGGCCGGCGCATCGTCGCAGCCGCCACGACCGGTAGATTCCCCGGCGCGGGGTGACCGGAACCGCCCGCCCCGGTCCCGGCGCCGCCGCGCGGGTCAGCCAGACACGGCCAGCACGATCAGCGTGACGGCGGCCGCGACCTCGATCATCGCCCCGAAGACGTCACCGGTCACGCCGCCGAGCTTGCGCCGGGCCGCCCGCCCCAGCACCGCCGCCGCCAGCAGGCCGGCGGCCGCCGCCGCGGCGGCGCGCGCGGCCAGCGCTGGCCCGCCGGCCAGCCACCCCGCCGCGGTGACCGCCACCAGCAGCGCGGACCCGGCGGCCGCGCGGGCTGGCGTCGTCGTCGTCGTCCCGGTCACCAGCGCGCCGAACCCGTCCGGGCGCGCGGCGGCCGCGCCGGGGCCGGTTGCCGCCACCACCGCGACCCGGCCGGTCACCGCGGCCGCGGCCAGCGCCGCCGCGCCGGCCGGCCCGGGCAGGACGGCCAGCGAGGTCACCTGCAGCAGCAGGACCAGCAGGAGCGCCGCCGCGCCCATCGGGCCGACGTCCCCCCGGCGCATGATGGCCAGCGCCTCCTCGCGCGGCCGGCGGCTGGCGAGCCCGTCCGCGGTGTCCGCGAGCCCGTCCAGGTGCAACCCGCCGGTGAGCACGGCCAGCACCGCGATGGCCGCCGTCGCGGCCAGCAGCCTGCGGGGGCCCGATGCACCCGCGGCCTCGATGGCGAGCAGGCTCGCCGCGGCCGGGAGCGCCAGCAGCAGGCCAACCGCGGGCAGCCAGAGCACCGCGCGGGCGGCCGTCGCGCCGTCCAGGTCGGTGGCCGGCACCGGAATGATCGTGAACATGGCCACCGCGGCCCGCCAGGCCCGGCGTTCCCGCTCCCGGCTCACCGCAGCCGCTGGGGTATGCCGGCGACGCACAGCCACACCTCGTCGCATTCGCCGGCGATGCGGGCGTTGAGCTCGCCCAGCCGATCGCGGAAGAGGCGGGCCGAGCCGGCGGCCGGTATGATCCCCGACCCGACCTCACTGGTCACCGCGACCACGGTCCGGCTGCTCGCCCGCCACGCATCGAGCAGGGCGTCGATGCGGGCTGCCAGTTCCCTCCCGGCGCCCGGGTTGCCGTCCCACGCGGCGCAGTCGTCCATCACCCGGGCCAGCCAGGCGGACAGGCAGTCGATCAGGACCGGGGCCGGGTCGGCGGCGGCCAGGACCGCGGTCAGGTCCGCGGTCTCGGTGGTCCGCCAGTGCCGCGGGCGGCGCGCCCGGTGCAGCGCGACGCGCGACGCCCACTCGGGGTCGCCCGGCCCGGGCGCCTGCCCGGTGGCGACGTACTCGACCGCCTCGTGGCCGGCCAGGAGGCTCTCGGCGACAGCGGACTTGCCGGACCGGGCTCCGCCGAGCACGAGGATCCTCCGCGGCGGGCTGGAGGCGCGGTCCGGCCCGCGCGGGACGGGCCTGCTGGCGGCCCCGGCCGCGCCGTACCGGGCCACCTCCCCGATCACGACGACCGCAGGGCTGGTGAGGCCGTGGTCGCGCATGGCGCCAGCCAGCCCGGCCAGCGGCGCGGTGACGGCGCGCTGGCCGGGGGTGCAGCCGTCGCTGACGACGGCGGCAGGGGTGCCGGCGGGCATGCCGCCGGCGATCAGCGCGTCCGCTATCTCCGCCAGGTGCTCGGCCGCCATCAGCAGGACCAGCGTCAGCCCGGCGCGGGCCAGCGCCGCCCAGTCGACGGTGCCGCGCGGATCGGACGGGCCCGCGTGCCCCGACACCACCGCGAAGCCCCGGCTCAGGCCGCGATGGGTGACCGGGATGCCTGCGGCCGCCGGAACCGCGACCGCGCTGGTCACGCCGGGCACGATCTCGACCGGCACCCCGGCGGCCCGGCAGGCCTCAGCTTCCTCCATGCCCCGGCCGAATACGAACGGGTCGCCTCCCTTCAGCCGGACCACCGCCCGGCCGGCCCGGGCATGCTCCACCAGCGCCGCGTTGATGGCGTCCTGCCGCGCCGACGGGCCGCCCGGTACCTTCGCCGCGTCGATCAGCAGCACCCCCGGCGGCAGGCAGGCCACCAGCTCACCGGGCGCGAGCCGGTCCGCAACGACGACGTCGGCCTCCCGCAGGCGCTGACGGCCCGCGACGGTGATGAGGTCCGGGTCGCCTGGCCCGGCGCCGACGATCGACACCCGCCCGCCGCGGCCGGAGGCGGCGCGGGCCACGCCGCCGCGGGCGGCCGCCACGGCATCCACGCACAGGTCGCGCAGCGCGGCGGCCCGCCGGGGATCGCGGCCGGTGGTGACGGCGATCGTCGCTCCCCTCACCCGCCCGACCGCTGGCGTCCAGGCCGCCGACGCGCTGGCGTCATCGGCCCGGACGCACCATACCCGCATCCGCTCGGCATCGGCGGCCACGGCGGCGTTGACGGCAGGCTGGCTGGTGCAGGCCACGACGAGCCAGGCACCCTCCAGGTCGGCCGCCTGGTAGCAGCCCCGGCGCACGCCGATGAGCCCGCGGGCCGCCTGATCCGCCAGCGAGGGACTGAGATCCGGCGCCACCACCAGGATCCTCGCGCGGGCCGCCCGCAGGCCCGCCACCCGCCGCACCGCCACCGCTCCGCCGCCCACCACGACGGCCAGCCGGCCGTCCATGCGCAGGCTCAGCGGGTAGGCGGGCGCGCCGGGCCCGCCCGGCGCCATCTCGTCAGCCCCTGGCACCGGACACCCCGGCGCTGCCGAAGGTCGCCACGTCCCGCAGCACCCGGGCCGCCGCGGCGACGATGGGCAGCGCCAGCACGGCCCCCGACCCCTCGCCGAGCCGCATGTCCAGGTCGAGCAGCGGTCGCAGGCCCAGTGCCGCCAGCGCGCGGCCGGCGCCCGGCTCGGTGGACCGGTGGCCGGCCACCAGGTAGTGCACCGCGTCGGGGGAGAACGCCGCCGCCGCGAGCGCGGCGGCGCAGGCGATCACCCCGTCCAGCACGACCGGCACCCGCAGCGCGGCCCCTGCCAGCAGGTACCCGGTGAGCGCGGCGTGCTCCAGCCCTCCGACGGCGGCCAGCACGCCCAGCGGGTCGGCGGGGTCGGGCTGGTGGCGGGCCAGGGCGCGGCGCACCACGTCCACCTTGCGCGCCCAGGTACGGTCATCGGCCCCGGTGCCCCGGCCGGTGACCTCCGCCGGGTCGCCGCCGGTGAAGGCCGCGATCAGCGCGGCCGAGGGGGTGGTGTTGGCGATGCCCATGTCCCCGGTGACCAGGCACCGGTTGCCCGCGGTGAAGAGATCCCTGGCCGTCTCGATCCCCGCCTCGACCGCGCGGCGCGCCTCCTCCCGGCTCATCGCGGGGCCGGCCGTCATGTCGGCGGTGCCGCGGCGCACCTTGCGGGCCAGCAGCCCGGGGGCCGGCGGGAGATCGGCCGCCACCCCGACATCCACCACGCAGACCTCCGCCCCCGCCTGGGCCGCGATCGCGTTCACCACCGCCCCGCCGGCCAGGAAGTTCGCCACCATCTGGGCGGTCACCTCCTGCGGCCACGGCGTCACCCCCTGGGCATGGACGCCGTGGTCGGCGGCGAACACCGCGACCGCCGCCGGCTCGGGCGGCGGCGGCGGGCACGCTCCGGCCATGCCGGCGAGCCGGACGGACAGGTCCTCCAGGTAGCCCAGCGAGCCCGCCGGCTTGGTGAGCTGGGCCTGGCGTTCCCGCGCCGCGTCCGCAGCCGCGCGGTCGGGCGGCCCGATGGCGGCCAGGGTGTCCGCCAGCAGGCTGGCGGGCCCAGCGCCGGGCAGGCCCCGCATCCCCCACCGGCCGTCATGCACCGCCCAGGCCAGCGGGCGCTGCCGCGCCCATCCCGACAGGGCCAGTTCCGGGGCGGGAGGGAACTCCGCGACGTGGCCGACGCACAGGTAGGCCACCACCTGCACGTGGCCCGGCAGGCCGAGCGTGGCGGCGAGCTCGCGTTCGTCGAAGAAGCTCACCCAGCCCACGCCGATGCCCTCGGCCCGGGCGGCGAGCCAGAGGTTCTGCACCGCGCAGGCCACCGAGTACGCGGCGACCTCCGGCTGGGCGTGCCGCCCCAGGACGTGCCGGCCGCCGCGGCCGGGATCGCAGGTCACCACCACGTTGACCGGGGCGTCCAGGATCGCCTCGATCTTGAGCCGGCGGAACGCCTGCGCCCTGGCCGCTGGCAGGGACGCCGCGAAGAGCTCCTGCTGCGCGAGGGCCAGCCGGCGCACCTGCTCACGGACCGCCCGGTCACGCAGGATGAGGAAGTCCCACGGCTGGCTGAGCCCGACGCTGGGCGCCTGGTGCGCGGCCGCCAGGAGCCGGGTCAGCAGGTCATCGCCGACCGGGTCGGGCAGGAACCCGGTGCGGACATCGCGCCTGGCCCCGGCGATCCGGTAGAACGCCTCGACCTCGCTCGCGGGGAACGCATGCGCGGGTTCAGTCATGGAGCACCTCCCGGAGCGACCGGCTGAACGATTCGGAAGTCGCGGGGCCGCGGACGGCGATCCGCAGCCAGTCGGGCCCCAGCCCGGGGAACGTGTCGCCGCGGCGCACGGCGAAGCCCCGGCGGCGCAGCTCGCTCCGCACCCGGGTGCCGTCCGGGACGCGGATCAGGACGAACGGCGCCTGCGGGGCACCGGGCAGCACGACCCCGGGGATCGCCCGCAGCAGCCGGGTGAGATGCGCCCGGTGCTGCTGCGCCTGCCTGGCCGCGGCCGCCGCCTCGGCGACCGCCCGGGGCGAGGAGCAGGCGCACGCCGCAGCGAGGGCCGGGCTGGACACGGCCCACAGCGGCTGCGCCTCCCGCAGCCGCTGCAGCAGCCAGGCCGGGCCCAGCACGTAGCCGACCCGAAGGCCGGCCAGCCCCCAGGTCTTGGTCAGGCTCCGGATCACGAGAAGGCCCGGCATGCCCGGCACCCCGGCCAGGCTCTCGCCCTCGCCCGGCACCGCGTCCATGAAGGCCTCGTCGATCACCACCACCCGGCCCGGCCTGGCCAGCGCCGCCAGGTCGCGCGCGCGGTGCAGCACGGAGGTCGGGTTCGTCGGGTTGCCGATGATCACCAGATCGGCTTCCGGGGGCACCGCCGCGCCGGTCAGCCGGAACCCGCCGCCGGGTGGCAGCACCACGCGGCGCACCCGGTGACCCGCCGCGCGCAGGGCAGCCTCCGGCTCAGTGAACTGGGGGTGCACCACTACCGCGTGCTCGGGCCGCAGCGCCCTGGCGATCAGGACGAACGCCTCAGCCGCCCCGGATGTGAGCAGCACCTCCCCGCGCGGGCGGCGGTGGCGTGCGGCCACCGCGGCGATGGCGGGCGCCGGGTCGGGGTAGGCCGCGAGATGGTCCAGGGTGCGCGCGAGCTCGGCGCGCAGCCAGCCCGGCGGTCCGGCCAGCCGCACGTTGACCGCCAGGTCGGTCAGCCCGGGCGCGAGCTCCGCGTCGCCATGGTGCCGGAGGTTCACGTCAGCGGCCACGGCCGTGCCCCGGCGGGTGAGCGGCGCAGGTGGCGGGGACGGTGGCCGGCTCCCGCCGTTCCTGGCCTGGCTGGTGATCGTGCACGTGGTCATCCGGGTGATGGTGAGGGACCTGCGGGCGGCCCACCCGGTCCGCGATGCCGGGCATCTGCGCCCGGTAGGCGCAGGTGTCGCAGTTCATCCGGATGTCGCCGCGGATCGCCTCGGCGTAGCGCTCCAGCACCAGGTCCGCGAGCTCGTCGCAGTCCCCGATGAGCCCGGCGACGCGCACGTCCATGCCGGAACAGCCGGCGGCGAACTGCACGGACTGGACGGTGACCCGGTCCGGCAGCACCCCGGGGAACAGCAGGTACGGCGCCACCACCACCCGGCGTGCGCCCAGCCTGCGCATCTTGTCCAGCGCCTGCGGGACGGACGGCTCGGCCAGCGACACGAAGCAGAACTCGGCGCCATCGTAGCCGCGCCCCTCCCACAGCAGCCGGGTGACCTTGGCCACCTCGGCGTTGGCGTCCGGGTCGGTGGATCCCCGGGCGACCAGCAGGACGTGCGCGCCGGCCCGGGGGGCGCCCGCGAGCGCGGCGTCGATCCGGGCGGCGAGCACGCCCAGCAGCGCCGGGTGCGGGCCGAGCGGCCGCGCGTACCGCCACCGCAGGCCCGGATGACGCCGCCGTTCGCGCGCCAGCGACGCCGGTATGTCGCCCTTTCCGTGCCCGGCCGAGCTGAGCACCAGCGGGACCGCCACCAGCTCGGGGTGGTCCGCCAGCGGCATCCCGGCGACCGCCTCGGCCACCGACGGCCTCGACAGCTCGATGAACCCGCCGCCCACCGCCGGCACCTGGCCGGCGGCACGGGCCCGGACTCGCTCGATCAGCCGGCGGAACGCGCTCACCCCGGCCGGGCTGCGGGTGCCGTGCCCGATCAGGAACAGCGGCAGGCTGGCGGTCACTGACCGGGCACCTCCCCGTACAGCAGCGCGTTGACGGCGGCGGCGGCCACCGCCGCGCCGCCCTTCTCGCCGCGGTTGGTCACCGCCGGCAGGCCGCTGCGGAGCAGCGCCCGCTTCGACTCGACGGCGCCGACGAAGCCGACCGGCAGGCCCGCCACCAGCGCGGGGGCGCAGCCCAGCCGGATGAGCTCGGCCAGGGCGGTCGGCGCGGTCCCGATGGCCCACACCGCTCCCGGCCCGGCCTCGGCGAGTGCCAGCCGTATCCCGGCTGCCGAACGGGTGATCCGCTCTCGCTCGGCCAGCCGGGCCGCCCGGGGGTCGCTCACCCGGCAGATCACGTCCCGCGCGGTGATGCCGGCCGCCGTCATCTCTGAGTCGGCCACCACCGGGGCTCCCGCCGCCAGCGCGCGGGCACCCGCGGCCAGCTCGTGCTCCCGGCACACCAGGTCGGCGAGGTAGTCCGGGTCCGCGCTGGCATGGATGACCCGCTCCACCACGGCCCGGGTCCATGACGGCAGCCCGGAAGTGTCCAGCCGGGAGCGCAGGATCGCGTAGGAACGCCGCTCGATGGGGTGGATGGCGCGGGTCACGGCCGGCTCCGCCCGTAGCGCCGCTCGAAGCCGCCGAGCCGCCAGCCCACCGCGGCCGCCGCCCAGGCGGCGAGGAAGAGCGCGACGATCGCGTAGCCGATCAGCTCGAAGTGGCCGCCGAGGGAGGCGTACCGGCCGACCGGGCCGCCCGGCCCGGCCACCCGGCGCAGCAGCCCGGCCAGGTACACGGTGGCGACGAAGACGGCGATGATGACCGTCATGCCGGTGGTGACCGCGTTGTAGAAGAGGCGCCGTGCCGGGCTGGCGTACGCCCACGAGTACGCCCGGGTCATGAGCAGGCCGTCGCCCGTGTCGAACGCGCTCATGCCGGCCGCGAACAGCAGCGGCAGGGCCAGGCTGGCCAGGACGGGCAGCCTGCCCGACGCCGCGCTGGCGGCCGACAGGCTCAGCAGGGCGATCTCCGACGCGGTCTCCAGGCCGAGGCCGAACAGCACTCCCACGCCGAACATGTGCCAGGAGGAGCGGATCACGCCGCGGACCCGGCCGCCCAGGAGGCGGCTCATCAGGCCCTGGGTGGCCGGAAGCCGCTCGAGGCGGGCCGGGTCGAGGTCGCCGCGGGCCAGCGCGCGCCAGGTCCGCAGCAGGCCCGCCAGGACGGACGTGTTGAGGACGGCGACCAGGAGCAGGAAGGCCATCCCGGCCCCGGCCGCGGCGAGCCCGCCGTAGGCGCGGACGGCGCGGACGCCCGCCCCGCCGGCGGCAGCGCCCGCGGTGATAGCGATGACCAGCGACAACGCGAGCACCACCGAGGAATGGCCGAGCGAGAAGAAGAATCCCACCGCCAGCGGGCGCCGCCCGCGGCGCACCATGAGCCGGGTCGTGTCGTCGATCGCCGCGATGTGGTCGGCGTCGAACGCGTGCCGGACGCCAAGCGCGTAGGCCAGGGTGCCCGCCCCGGCGAACGGGCCGGCGGCCGCCATGTGGCGGCTGTAGTACAGGTACAGGGACCAGCCGATGACGTGGAGCGCGGCGATGACGGCGGCCATCCCGGACAGCCGGGCCCGCTCCGCGCCGGTCCAGCGGCCCCGGACGACCGAGCCCGTGACGCTCAACCGGACCCCCCTTCTCCCGGCCGGCCGACGCTGATGGCGCCGGCCGGGCAGACCTCCGCGCACTCGCCGCATCCGGTGCACCGGGCGGCCAGCACCCGCAGCGTCCCCCCATCGGGCCGGATGGCGTGCTCGGGGCAGGTGAGCAGGCAGGCGCCGCAGCCCTGGCAGCCGCTGATCGTCACCAGCGCCGTCATGGGTGCCCCCGCGGCGTGACCATCCGGCCGGCCACCACCGTGGTGGCGGCCGCGCCGACGAGGATGACGCTGAGCATGTCCGCCTCGCCGGGATCCGCGTCGGCGAGCGTGGTGAGGATCACCCGCTGGCCGTCGCGGAAGGCGTTGCGCACGATGCCCACCGGCGTGGCGGGCGGCCGGTGGCGGGCCAGGATGTCCAGCGCCGCCCTCAGCTGCCAGTCCCGGGCCCGGCTGCGCGGGTTGTAGAAGACGGTGACGAGATCGCTGGCCGCCGCCGCGGCGACCCGGCGCTCGATCACCTCCCATGGCGTGTGCAGGTCCGAGAGCGAGATCACCGCGTGGTCGTGCCCGAGCGGGGCGCCCAGCAGCGCGGCCGCGGCCAGGCTGGCGCTGATGCCGGGCACCACGACCACGTCGATGCTGGCGTCCGCCAGCTCCAGCGCCGGGGCGGCCATCGCGTACACGCCCGCGTCGCCGGAGGAGACCAGGGCGACGGCGTGACCCTGGCGAGCGTGGGCCAGCGCGGCCTGCGCCCGGGCGCGCTCGTCGCCCAGTCCGCTGGCCAGCACCCGGGTGCCGGGCCGCAGCAGGCCGGCGACCCGGCCGAGGTACTGGTCCAGGCCGACGACCACGGAGGCCCGGCGCAGCTCGGCCAGGGCCCGGGGGGTGAGCAGGTCCCGCGCGCCGGGACCCAGGCCGACCAGGCAGAGCCGGCCCCGGGGCCGGATCCGGCCGATGGCCGCCGTGGCCATCGCCGACTTGCGCTTCGGCACGGCCAGCTCGTCGGCGCTGGCGAGGGCCGCGGCCTCGGCGACGCTCGGGGTGCCGACCGCCGCGAGCGCGGCAAGGCCGGGGTTCGGCACCGCCACCCGCGCCAGCCGGCTGGCCGGATGCGCGATCAGCGGCCAGCCCCGCCGGCGGGCCGCCGCCACCAGGCCCGGCTCGCCGGCCTTGGCGTCCACGGTCGCCAGGGCGGTGACGGAGGCCGCCGACAGGCCCGCCTCGGCCAGGGCCGCGTCCACCAGCCGGAGCACCTCGGCGGCGGTCACGCCCCGGCTGGCGCCCACCCCGGCGACCAGCGACGGCGGCCTCAGCAGCACCGTCCGCCCATCCGCGGGGACCACCCGGTCGGTCACCACGATCCGGTGCCTGGCGCGCGCCCCGGGGCGGGCCGGCAGCGGCGGCAGCGGCCAGACCTGGTCGCACTCCAGCGCGACCGGCTCCCCGTCCAAGAGCGCGCGGCTGACCGCGGCGACCGCCCCCTCGGCTGGCCAGCCCAGCGTGTCCAGGCCGGGCAGCCCGGCCGCGTCGGTCGCGGTGGTGACGACCGGCTCGGCGCCCAGCACGTCAGCGACCCGGAGGGCGAGCTCGTTGGCCCCGCCGGCGTGCCCGCCGGTCAGCGCGACCGCGTGCCGCCGGGCCTCGTCCACGCAGACCACCGCGGGGTCGGCCGCCTTGCTGCCCAGCAAGGGGGCGATGAGCCGGATGACCACCCCGGCGGCGAGGAAGCAGACCAGGCCGTCGCACTCCGCCCAGGCGGCGGGAACCGCCCGCGCGGCGGGCCGGCCGTAGCCGCGGGTCTCGCCGGGCCAGGTCGCGGCCAGCCGGGCGGCGGCCGCCCGGCCGGCGGCGGTGACCGCGACCAGCCCGATCACGGCCGCCCTCCGTGGCCGGCCGGCCTTCCCGACCCCGGGCCCGGCGGGGCCTGCGCCCACAGCAGGAAGACCGGGTTGCAGGCGGCCAGCCGGTGGGCATCGCCCGGGAGCGGGCTGAGCCGGGCCGCCTGCAGCAGGGCGCCGCCGACCGCGTACCCGCCGGCGGCGAGCGCGGCAGCCACCTGGGCCACCCGCTCCACCGCGGCGAGCGCCACGACCAGGCGGGACGGGCGCCGTGCCGCGACCGCCTCGGCGACCACCGGCCCTCCGCCGCCGACGAACACGGCGTCGGGCTCGGGCAGCCGGGCCAGCGCCGCCGGGGCCCGCCCGGCGACCACGCGGACGTCCACGTGGTGCCGGCGCGAGTTGGCGCGCACCAGGTCGCAGCGCCGCGGCCGCTGCTCGACCGCGATGACCGCGGCGCCGAAGCGCGCGCACTCGATGCCCACGGACCCGCAGCCCGCCCCGACGTCCCAGACGAGCACCCCGGGAGACGGCGCGAGCCTGGCGAGGGCAAGCGCCCGCACCTCGGCCTTGGTGATGACCGCGCCGCTGCGGTCGAAGTCCTCCTCGGGCAGCGCCCAGCCGGCCGGGGTGGAGGCGCGCGGCCATGCCACGGCCGGGCTGGCCGTCGCCGGCTGGCCGCACCGCTCACCCGGTGGCTCGTCGCGGAGCACGAGGACGGTGTTCGGCTCCGCCCACCGCCGGGCGGCCGCCTCCGCCGGGGCGCAGGCGGTGATCGCCTCGTCCGGCGTGCCCAGCCGCTCGGCGATGAGCAGGCGGCGCTGCCACCCTTCCAGCGCCGCCCCGAGGTCAGCGGCCGTGCAGCCGGGCCCGGTGAGGACCGCGACCTTGCCGTGCGCCCGGCAGACGTTGACCGCGTGGCGGGGATCGCGCCCGTGCGCGCTGACCACCTGCGCGTCGTCCCATGGCAGGCCCGCGCGGGCGAATGCCAGGCAGACCGACGACCTGGCCGGCAGCACCGAGCACTCCAGGCCCCGGTCGCGCAGGGCGCGGAGGATGCCGAAGAATCCGGGGTCGCCGGAGGCGAGGACCACGGCGTCGCCGCGGTGCGCCGCCAGCGCGTCCAGCGCGGGCTCGAGCGGGCCGAGCGCGATGGTCCGCGCCCGGACTGGCGGCACGGCGGCGAGGTGCCGGCGCGCGCCCACGACGAGGCTGGCGGCCGCCAGGGTGGCGGCGGCCTCGGCTGCCAGGGGGGCGCCGTCCAGTCCGATGACCGTGATCACGCCCGGCCCGCCCATTCCGGGCGGCTCGCCGCCACCACCGTGGCCCCGGTGAAATCCGTCATCGCCACGTCCGCGTCCAGCCGCTGCCCCGCGGCCCGCAGCAGCACGGAGCGGACCCGCCGGCACAACTCGTCGCCGGCCGGCCTCAGGAGCCCGGCCCGCTCCCAGATCTCGTAGGCGTGCCGGCCGGTGTTCGCGGCGGCGACCTCCGCCGCCAGCGCCGCGCTGCCGCCCGCGGCCCTGGTCACCTCCCCCAGCAAGCCCAGGTCGACCCTGGACCGGGTGTAGTGGGTCATCAGCGTCCCCGCGGCCAGCTTGGCGAGCTTGCCGGCCATGCCCACGAAGATCACCCCGGCCAGCCCGGCGGCCAGGGCGCGGCGCACGGCTGCGCCGGTGAAGTCGCCGACCTCCACGAAGCACACCTCCGCCAGGCCGGGCAGCATCGCCATGGCGCCCCGCTCGGTGCGCCCGCCGGTGCACAGGACGGCGGTCCGCTCACCCTGCGCGGCCATGACCGAGATCGCCTGCTCCACGCTCGCGCGCCAGGACGCCGTCGAGAACGGCCGCACGATGCCGGTGGTGCCCAGGATGGAGATGCCGCCGAGGATTCCCAGCCGGGCGTTGGTGTTCTTGCGGGCCATCCGCTCGCCGCCCGGGACGCTGATCACCACCCGGACCCCGGTGACCGCGAGATCCACGACCTCGCCGACGGCCTGGGCGATCATCGCCCGCGGCACGGACGTGATCGCGGGCTCGCCGACCTCGATGCCCAGCCCGGGCTTGGTGACGATCCCGACGCCCTCACCGCCCTCCAGCGCCACGCCCGCCCCCGCCTCCCACCGGACCCGCGCGGTCAGGTGCGCGCCGTGGGTCACGTCGGGATCGTCACCGGCGTCCTTCACCACCACCGCGGTGGCCTGCCGGGCGTCATACGCGCAGGACTCCACCGTGAAGCCGACCCGCCGCCCGCCCGGCAGCGCGACCTCCACGAAGTCCTGGCCCGCCTGGTCGCGCAGGGCCGTGACGGCGGCCTTGGCGGCGGCCGACGCGCAGGTCCCCGTGGTCCAGCCGGTGCGCAGGGCACGATCCCGGACCCTGGCCGTGCGCGGCAGGTCCGGCTCGCGCAGGTCCGGCTCGCCCATGCCGATCGCCTCACCTCCGGTCATCACCACGTCCCTCCGGCGAGCGCTCGCCCGGCCGCGCCTGCCGCAGCGAGCGGCGGGCGGCCAGGTCGGCCCGCCGGTGCCCGTGGAAATGGCCCGGGTGGTACAGGTGCGATCGCGTGCCCCGGGCGGCCAGCGCGGGCCCGATCAGGAACAGGGTGTGCTTCCACAGCTTGTGGTCCCGGGCCGTTCGCGCCAGGGTGGCCACGGTGCACTCGGCGACCAGCTCATCCGGCCAGGTGGCCCGGTGGGCCACCAGCACCGGGGTGTCCGGCGGGTAGCCGCCGGACAGCAGCGCCGCCTGCACCTGGCCGGACCGTGCGGCGGACAGGAACACCGCCATGGTCGCGCCGTGCCGGGCCAGCCCGGCCAGGTCCTCGCCCGCGGGCACGGGGGTCTTGCCGCCGCCGAGCCGGGTGAGGATCACCGACTGGGCGACCTCGGGCACAGTCAGCTCCCGCCCGGCGATCGCGGCCACCGCGGCGTAGGCGCTGACCCCGGGCACCGTCTCATGCGGCAGCCCGAGCTGCTCGCACAGCTCCCGCTGCTCCGCGACCGCGCCCCACAGCGCCGGGTCGCCAGAGTGGACGCGGGCCACCACCAGGTCCTCGGCCACGGCCCGCTCGTACAGCGGCCGGATACCCTCAAGCGGCAGTGCCGCCGAGTCCACGATCTGCGCGCCCGGCCGCGCGTGCGCGAGCACGCCCGGCTGGACGAGGCTGGCGGCCCAGATCACGATGTCAGCCTCGGCGATGACGCGGGCGGCCCGCAGGGTCAGCAGGTCGGGGGCGCCCGGGCCCGCCCCGACGAACCAGACCTTGGCGCGCCTCACCGCGTGCCCCCGGGTGCCCCGCGCCGGGCAGGGACCAGCAGGACCGACAGGTACGGGGCGGGCCCGGTCACCTCCGCGGCGGGGCGGATGTCCTCGCCGGGCAGTCCCAGGCTGGCGCCGTGCACCGCCGTGCCGAGGCGGCCTGCGTCGCGGACCGCGGCCAGCACGCCGGGCAGGTGGCGGCCGCTCTTGTACCCCACGACCGTGTCGTGGGCAGCCAGGGCCTCCCGGAACCTGCCCGCCCCGGCGGTCAGCGGCAGCAGCGCCAGCGACTCCCCTCCCGCGCACAGCACCGTGCCGCTGCGCGCGGCGAGATCCTGCATCGCGGTGATCCCGGGGACCGTGATCACCGCGATGCCGGGCAGGCGCGCCCGCGCCGCGGCGGCCAGGTGCGTGAAGGTGGAGTAGATGTTCGGATCACCGATGGTCGCGTACGCGACGAGCGCCGCCCCGTCCGAGAACGCCGCGGCGACCTGCGCCGCCGCCGCGTCCCAGGGGGCCTCCCGCCGGCCCGGCCGCCCCGGCTCGCCGAGCGCGAAGACCACCCGCCGGATCCGGTCATGCCCGACAATGGCCCGCACGGTCGCCTCGGCGCGTCCTGGCTCGCCGGAGTCCAGCACGGGCACCAGCACCAGGTCCGCCTCGGACAGCACCCGCACCGCCTTGACCGTGATCAGCTCCGGGTCGCCCGGGCCGACCCCCACGCCGGCCAGCGTCGGCTTCGCCCTGGCGCTCACGCGGCCGCCCCCACCAGGCGCGCTGCGATCTCCGGCTGGCCCGCCCAGTGCAGGTGCAGGTAGGAGGCGTGAACCCGGCGCCGGATGAAGCCCTCGGGCCGGCCGTCCACGGCCCACGCCGGGCAGGCAGGCTCGTCCGGGACCGGGCGGCCGGTGACGGATCCGCCGGTGACGGGGCCGCCCGGCGCCCGGGCGCTCCCCGGGACCCCGGGCCCTTCCGGGGTGGCGGTGTCCGGCGCGACCGTGGTCCGGTGGAACTCGTGGCCGCGCACGGCCAGCCCGGCGGGGGCGAGCACCGAGTCGGCGGCCGCGACGGCGTCCCGGTAGCCCAGGGTCAGCCGCCCGGTCATCCGGGCGCGGAGCGGCAGCACGCCGCACATCGGCTGGCCGTCGAGCTCCCGGGCGAGGTAGAGCAGCCCGGCGCATTCGGCGGCCACCGGGACCCCCGACCGCGCCAGCCGTGCCACCTGCGCGCGCAGGCGCCCGTTGGCCGACAGCTCGCCGGCGTGCTCCTCGGGGAAGCCGCCGCCGATCACGATCGCGCGGGTGCCGGGCGGGAGCGCCTCATCCCGCAGCGGGTCGAACGTGACCACCTGCGCCCCGGCGGCGGCGAGCAGCTCGGTTGCCTCGGCGTACCCGAACGTGAAGGCGGCACCCCCCGCCACCGCCACCACCGGCGACTCCTGACCGGCCGGCCGGGCCGGGCGCGGCGGCGCCCAGGCCGGGGAGGCGAGCGGGGCGGCAGTGCGCGCCAGCGCCATCACCGCCTCCAGGTCGACGGACCGGGCGACCAGGGCGCCGAGCCGGCGGACGGTCTTCGCCGCCGCCCCGGCCCGCTCCGCGGCGGGAACCAGGCCGAGGTGGCGGGACGGGATGGCCAGCGAGTCGTCGCGGGGCAGCGCGCCGAGCACCGGGATGCCGGTGCCGGCCAGCGCCGCGCGCAGGATCTGCTCATGCCGCGGCGAGGACACCCGGTTGAGCACCACCCCGCCGAGCCGGACCCGGGGGTCGTGGCCGGCGAAGCCGGCCACCAGCGCGGCCACCGAGGCGCCCTGCCCGGCGGCGTCCACGACCAGCAGCACCGGGGCGCAGACCAGGCGGGCGAGGTGCGCGGTGGATCCCTCGCCCGTGGCGCCCCGCCCGTCGAACAGGCCCATGGCCCCTTCGATCACGGCGATGTCCGCCCCGGACGCGCCCCATCGCAGCAGCGGCGCCATCAGCCCCTCGCCGCACAGCACGGGGTCAAGGTTGCGCCCCGGCCGCCCGGTCGCCAGCGCGTGGTAGCCGGGGTCGATGTAGTCGGGCCCCGCCTTGTGGCCGGACACCGCGAGGCCGAGCCCGCGCAGCGCCGCCATCAGGCCGGTGGCCACCGTGGTCTTGCCGCTCCCGGACGCGGGCGCGGCCACCACCAGGCGCGGCAGCGTCACCATTCGATGCCCCCCTGGCCCTTCTGCCCGGCGTCCATCGGGTGCTTGATCTTGGTCATCTCGGTGACCAGGTCGGCGGCGGCGACCAGCCGGGGATCGGCCTGGCGCCCGGTGATGACCACGTGCTGGTGCCCGGGGCGGCGCGCCAGGGCGGCGAGCACGTCGTCGAGGCCGATCCAGCCCCACCGCAGCGGGTAGGTGAACTCGTCGAGCACGTAGAAGCGGTACCGCTGCGCGGCGAGGTCCCGCTTGACCTGCTCCCAGCCTTCCCGGGCGTCGGCGGCGTGATCCGCGGCGTCCCGCCGGCGCTGGATCCAGGACCAGCCCTCCCCCATCTTGTGCCAGGTGACGGGGGCGCCCTCGCCCGTGCTCGCGTGCAGGCGGGCCAGCGCGCGGAACGCGGCCTCCTCCCCGGTGCGCCACCTGGCGCTCTTGACGAACTGGTACACCACGATCGGCCAGCCCTGGTGCCAGGCGCGCAGGGCCAGCCCGAACGCGGCGGTGGACTTGCCCTTCATGTCACCGGTGTGCACGATCACCAGCGGACGGTGGCGGCGCTGGCGGGTGGTGAGCCCGTCGTCGGGGACGACGGGCGGCTTCCCCTGGGGCATCAGGCGGCTCCCTTCAGGGCGCGGACGGATTCGGCCAGCAGGCTCGCGGCCAGGTCGCGCTGGCGCAGCAGGGTGCCGCGCAGATCGCCCGCGAGCCGGGCAGCCAGCCCCAGCCGTACCGGCCCGGCCTCGCAGTCCACGACCACGCTGGCGACCCCGGCCGCGGCCAGCAGGGCGGCGGCCCGGCGGGCATCGGCCACCGCGCTCTGCCCGCCGGTGGCGCGCCCGTCGGTCACGACCACCAGCAGTGCCCGCCGGCGGGGATCGCGGAGGCGCTCGGCGCGCAGCACCTGGTGCGCCCGCAGCAGGCCCGCGGCCAGCGGGGTGCGCCCGCCGGCGGGCAGTGCCGCCAGCCGGGTGGCCGCGGCCTGCACCGAGAACGTGGGCGGCAGCACCAGCTCCGCGCCGCCGGCCCGGAAGACGACCAGCCCGACCTTGTCCCGCCGCTGATAGGCATCGACCAGCAGGGACAGGATCGCGCCCTTGACCGCGCTCATCCGGGACCTGGCCGCCATCGACCCGCTGGCGTCCACCAGGAAGAGGAGCAGGTTGCTCTCCCTGCCTTCCGTCCGCGCCTCCCGCAGGTCGCCGCGGCGCAGCCGGAACGGCCGCGCTCGCTGGCCGGGCGGGCAGCCGGGCAGCCCCGCCCGGCCCCGCGCCGCCTGGTGCGGGGCGGCGGCGGCGATGGTCGCGGGCAGGTGGACCCGGCCAAGGCGGCCTTGCGGCAGCCTGGCGCCGGTCACCCGGCCGCTGCCAGCGCGGGACCGTGACCTCCGGCCGGGTGCCCCGGCTCCGATCCCCGGCACGTCCAGCCGCCTGACCCGGAAGACCGGCCCGGGGGTGGCAGCGGGGAGCCGCGGGCCCCCGGGGTCGCCCGGGTCCCCGCCGCGGCCGGCGCCCGCGGCCCGGTCACCGCCGTGCGGGCCGGTCCGGCCGGCTCCGGGCTGGCCGGCGCCGGCCAGCTGGCCCCCGCCGGCCCGGCCGGCGCCCGGGCCGGCGGCCGCGGCGCCGTCGCCAGCGCCCGCCCGGCCACCGCTGCCGCCGTCCGGACCGTCGCCAGGGTCGTGATCCGGCCCGGCCCCCCGGTGGCAGGCGTCCCCTCCCGCGTCCCGCTCCGCCGCCTCGGCGATGACCCGGTCGAGCTCGTCGTCTCCGACCCCCGGCGCGTCGAACGGCTGGCGGCGGCGGCGGTGCGGCAGGGCCATCCGGGCCGCGGCCCGGATGTCCTGGCCGTTGACCTCACCGCGCCCGGCCCATGCCGCGTGCGCCAGCGCGGCCCGCGCGGTGACCAGGTCCGCCCGCAGGCCGTCCGCCCCGAACGCCGCGCACACCGAGGCCACCTGCCGCAGGGCCTCCTCTGGCAGCGCCACCTGCGGAAGCCTGCGGCGCGCCGCCGCGATCCGGCCGGCCAGCGCGGCCTCCGCCTCCGCCCAGGCGGCCGTGAACGCGGCCGGGTCGCGGTCGTAGGCCAGCCGGCGGCGGATGACCTCCGCCCGCAGTGCCGCGTCCCGGGGCGCGGCCGCCTCCACGGCCAGGCCGAACCGGTCCAGCAGCTGCGGGCGCAGCTCGCCCTCCTCCGGGTTCATCGTCCCGACCAGCAGGAACCTGGCGGCGTGCCGCACCGAGACGCCCTCCCGCTCGACGTGGCAGGTCCCCAGCGCCGCCGCGTCCAGCAGCAGGTCCACCAGGTGATCGGGCAGCAGGTTGACCTCATCGACGTAAAGGACGCCGCGATGGGCGCGGGCGAGCAGGCCAGGCTCATAGGCGGTGACCCCCTCGGTGAGCACCCGCTCGAGGTCCAGCGCCCCCACGAGCCGGTCCTCGGTGGCGCCGACCGGGAGCTCCACGAGCCGGGCCGGGCGGTCCAGCGGTGCCGCCCCCTGGTGGGGGCCGTCCGGGCAGCCGGGGTCCGGCGCCGCCGGGTCGCAGCTGAACCGGCACCCGGCCAGGACCGGCACCGGGGGCAGCACCGCGGCCAGCGCCCGGACCATGGTGGACTTGGCGGTGCCTTTCTCGCCGCGCACCAGCACCCCGCCGATCGCGGGCGAGACCGCGTTGAGGATCAGCGCCAGCCGCAGGTCGTCCATCCCGACGACGGCGCTGAACGGGAAGCCCGCAGAGCTCACTCGCCCGCTCCCTCCAGGCCGGATTCCATCTCCAGGTACACGTCCCGCAGCCGCTCGATGAGCTCCGGCGGGGGCTGCGCCCACAGGCCGCGGGCGGCCGCCTCCAGCAGCCGGCCGGCGATGTCGCGCAGTGCCCACGGGTTGGCCTGCCGCAGGAACCCGCTCACGTCCTCGCCGAGCACGTAGGTCTGCGCGAGCTGGCGGTACATCCAGTCCTCCACCACGCCCGCGGTGGCGTCGTAGCCGAACAGGTAGTCCACGGTCGCGGCCAGCTCGAAGCCGCCCTTGTACCCGTGGCGGGCCATGGCGGCCAGCCACCGGGGGTTGACGACCCGGGACCGGAAGACCCGCCGCGCCTCCTGCGCCAGGGAGCGGGTGCGCACCTGGTCCGGCACGGCCGAGTCGCCGATGTAGGCATGCGGCTGCCGGCCGGTGAGGTGGCGGACCGTCGCGATCATGCCGCCGTGGAACTGGAAGTAGTCGTCGGAGTCGGCGATGTCGTGCTCGCGGGTGTCGGCGTTCTTCGCGGCCACCGCGATCCGCCGGAAGCTGGACTCCATCTCCGCCCGGGCGGCCCGGCCGTCCAGCCCGCGGCCGTAGGCGTGCCCGCCCCACGCCGCGTAGACCTCGGCCAGGTCGGCGTCGCCGCTCCAGTTGCCGGCGTCGATCAGCGGCAGCAGGCCGGCTCCGTACGCGCCGGGTGGCGAGCCGAAGATCCGGGTGGTCGCCCGGCGCAGGTCCCCGTGGGCGCGCAGGTCCTCCGCCACGTGCGCGCGCAGGTAGTTGGCCTCGGGCGGCTCGTCCAGGCCGGCGACCGCCGTGATGGCGTCGTCCAGCAGCGTGATCACGTGCGGGAAGGCGTCCCGGAAGAAGCCGGAGATGCGCACGGTCACGTCGATGCGGGGACGGCCCAGCTCGCCGAGGGGGACGACCTCGAACCCGGTGACCCGGCGCGAGGCGTCATCCCAGGTGGGCCGGCAGCCGATGAGGGCCAGCACCTCGGCGATGTCGTCGCCCTGCGTCCGCATGGCGGACGTGCCCCAGACGGTGAGCCCGACCGAGCGGGGGTAGGCCCCGGCGTCCGCCAGGTGCCGGGCGACCAGTGAGGCGGCCAGGGCGCTGCCGGTCTGCCACGCGGTGCGGGAGGGGATCGCCTTCGGGTCCACCGAGTAGAAGTTGCGGCCGGTCGGCAGCGTGTTCACCAGCCCGCGAGTCGGCGACCCCGATGGCCCGGCCGGGACGTACCTCCCGTCGAGCGCGCGCAGCACGTGGGCGACCTCCTGCGTGGTGCGGGCCAGGCGGGGAGCGACCTCGGTGGCGGCGAACTCGAGCACGCCCGCCACCTGCGGCGGCACCTCGCCGAGCACTCCGGCCGTCACGTCCGCCGCCTTGGCCGGATCCCAGCCCGTCGCGGCGAGCCCGGCGATGAGCCGGGCGGCGGCCGCCTCCAGCAGGTCCACGGCATCGGCGCCGGTGCGGTCCGGGGCGCCCGGGCGGCCCGCTGCGGCCGCCAGCGAGGCGGGCACGGCGACGGCGCGGCCGGGCTCGCTGAGCAGGCTGGCCTCGTCCAGGCCGGCGTGGGCGGCGATGGCGGCGCGCAGGCCGGGCAGTGCCTGGCGGCCGCCCCAGACCTGGGACGCCCGCAGCACCGCGAGCACGGTCGCGGCCTGCTGGTCTCCCGCGGGCGGGCTGCCGAGCACGTGCAGACCGTCGCGGATCACGGCGTCCTTCACCTCGCACAGGTAGCCGTCCACGTGCAGCACGAAGTCGTCGAACGCCTCCGGGCCGGGCTGGGAGGCGACCTGGAGGTCGTGGTGAAGCTCCGCGGACCGCACCAGCTCCCAGATCTGGCCGCGCACCGCCGGCAGCTTGGCCGGGTCCAGCGCGCTCACCGTCGCGTACTCGTCCAGCATCTGCTCCAGCCTGGCCAGGTCGCCGTAGGTGTCGGCGCGGGCCATTGGCGGGATGAGGTGGTCGACGATGGTCGCGTGGGCGCGCCGCTTGGCCTGGGTGCCCTCCCCGGGGTCGTTGACGATGAACGGGTAGATCAGCGGCAGGCCGCCCAGCGCCGCGTCGGGGGCGCACTCCGCGGACAGCCCGAGCCCCTTGCCCGGCAGCCACTCCAGCGTGCCGTGCTTGCCCAGGTGGATGAGGGCGTCCGCGTGCCAGCAGCGGCGCGCCCACCAGTAGGCGGCCAGGTAGTGGTGGGACGGGGGCAGGTCCGGGTCGTGGTAGATCGCGACCGGGTTCTCCCCGAACCCGCGCGGCGGCTGGATCATGACGACGACGTTGCCGAACCGAAGGCCGGCGAGCACGATGTCGCCGGCGTCGGTGTACAGGCTGCCGGGCGGCTCGCCCCAGTGCCTGCGGATGCCGTCGGCCAGCCCGGCGGGCAGCTGCGCGAACCACTGCCGGTAGGCGGCCGCGGGCATCCGCAGCGGCGCGGCGGCGAGCTGCTCGTCGGTGAGCCACTCCGTGTCATACCCGCCGGCCGCGATGAGCTGGCTCATCAGCGCGTCGCCGTCGCCGGGGACGTGGTCGCCGAGATCGTAGCCCGCCTCCCGCAGCGCCCGCAGCAGCGCGATGACGGAGGCGGGGGTCTCCAGGCCGACGGCGTTGCCGATCCGGGCGTGCCTGGTCGGGTAGGACGAGAGCATGATCACCAGCCGCCGGCTGGCCGGCGGTATCCGCCGCAGCCGGGCGTGGGCGACCGCGATCTGGGCCACCCGAGCGGCCCGCTCGGGGTCCGCCACGTAGCTGGGCACTCCGTCCGCATCCGCCTCCTTGAAGGAGAACGGCACCGTGATGAGCCGCCCGTCGAACTCCGGCACGGCCACCTGCATCGCCGCGTCCAGCGGGGACAGCGCCGCCCGGGAGTCCTGCCACGCCGCCCGGCCGCCGGTGAGGCAGAGGGCCTGCAGCACTGGCACGTCGAGGCTGGCCAGCTCGGCCACGTCCCAGGCATCCTCGTCCCCCCCGGCGGCGGCGTCGGCGGCCACCGTCCCGCCCGCCGCCAGCACGGTCACCACCAGGGCGTCAACCCCCGTGAGCAGGTCGTAGAACGCCCGGCCGGCAGACCGCAGCGACGCGCAGAACACCGGCCTGGCGTTGGCCCCCTCCGCTTCGACCGCGTCGGCGAGCGCGTCGATGAACGCGGTGTTGCCGGCCATGGCGTGCGCCCGGTAGAAGACGATCCCGATGGTGGGCCGGCCCGGCCGGCGCGGCCGCCGCCCGTGCGGGCCGTGAGCCGGCAGCCGGGCGGGCGGGTCGAACGCCTCCCCGGTGAGCAGGATCGCGCTCGACAGGAACCTGGCCAGCTGCGCGAGGTTGCCCGGGCCGCCTTCGCGCAGGTAGGCGAGCGCCTGGCGGGCGACCCCGGCCGGCGCCGTGGACAGGGACATCAGCTCGGCGTCGGGTGCCGGCTCGCCGCTCAGCACGATCACGGGCAGGCCGCTCGCCAGCACCGCGGCCAGCCCCGCCTCCCAGCTGCGGCGGCCGCCCAGCAGCCGGACCACGACGCAGAACGCGCCGTCCAGCAGCGCGGGCAGGTCCGCCGGGCCGGTGCGGGCGGGATTGGCCAGCGTCCACGGGCCGCCGCTGGCGCGGGCGGCCAGCAGGTCGGTGTCCGACGCGGACAGCAGCAGGATGGCCGGGGCGCCGGCAGCTCCGGCGCCGGCCCGGCGGCGCCCCGGGGATGCCGCGGCGGCCGGGCGGCTCACGGGGCCCCCGGGGGGATGAAGGGCAGGCCGGCGGGGGGGCCGGCCTCGATGAGCCGCAGCAGCCCGGTGGTGTCGGCGTGCCCGCGGATCAGCTCTCCCAGCGCGTCGAGCTGGCGCTCCCGCTCGGCCCCGAAGGATGTCCCGGCCGGGGTGAACGGGCGGCCGGCCGCGGCGGCCACCCGGCGCAGCAGCGCCTGCCGGAACCCGTCGGCCTCCAGCAGCCCGTGCCAGGAGGTCCCCCACACCGCGCCGGACGCGCATCCGCCGGGGAACGGCTCCCCGCCCCTCACGTGGGTGACGCCGTGGTGGATCTGGTAGCCGGTGACCGTCTCGCCGTACGCCTCGCCCTCGCAGCGGCGGAGCACCTTGGCGGTCCCGAACCGGACGGTCGCGGGCAGCAGGCCAAGCCCGCGCACCGTCCCGGCGCCGCTCTCCACCTCGTCGTGGATCTGGTCCGCCAGCATCTGGAAGCCGGCGCAGATGCCCAGCACCGGGCGTCCCGCCCGCGCCCGGGCGACGATCGCGTCCGCCAGCCCGCGCTCGCGCAGCCATGCCAGGTCGGCCACCGTGGCCCGGCTGCCCGGCACGATCACCAGGTCGGCGTCGCCGACCTCCCCCGGCGCGGTGACGTAGCGGACCACCACGGAAGGCTCCGCGGCCAGCGGGTCCGCGTCGGTGAAGTTGCTGATCCGCGGCAGCCGCACGACCGCCACCCGCAGCACGTCTCCCGGCGCGAAAGGGCGGGCCGGATCCCCGTGCCAGGCGCCGAGGCTGAGGGAGTCCTCCGCGCCGATCCACAGGCCGGGGACCGACGGCAGCACGCCGAGCACCGGGCGGCCGGTGAGCCGCCGCAGCATGTCCAGCCCGGGCTGGAGCAGCCGGGCGTCGCCGCGGAACTTGTTGACGATGAACCCGCCGACCAGGGCCTGGTCTGCCGCGCTGAGCAGGGCGAGGCTGCCGAACAGGGCGGCGAAGACCCCGCCCCGGTCGATGTCGCCCACCACGATCACCGGCAGCCGGGCGGCGCGGGCCAGGCCCATGTTCGCCAGGTCGGCATCCCGCAGGTTGATCTCGGCCGGGCTGCCGGCGCCCTCGCACACGACGACGTCGAAGCGCTCGCGCAGGCCGGCCAGGCAGTCCAGGACGGCCCGGCGCAGCACGGGCTTGACCGCCTGGTAGGACAGTGCGCCGGCCTCCGCCACCGGCTCGCCGAGCAGCATCACCTGGCTGGCGCCGCCCGCGCCGGGCTTGAGCAGCACCGGGTTCATGGCGCCCTCGGGCTCGATCCCCGCGGCTGCCGCCTGCATCGCCTGGGCGACGCCGATCTCGCAGCCATCCCGGGTGACCACCGAGTTGAGGGACATGTTCTGCGCCTTGAACGGCGCCACCTTGAGGCCCTGCCGGGCCAGCCACCGGCAGATCCCGGCGGTGACCACGCTCTTGCCGGCGTCGGAGGCGGTGCCGGCCACCAGCAGCCCCCTCACGCCCCGCCGCCGCCCGGCAGGCCGCACGCGAGCAGGGCCGACAGCGCCGCCGCCGCGGCGCCGGCGAGGCGCGACAGCCGCACCGCGCGGCGGATGTCGGGGACGGAGGGGGCCGGCCCGTCGCCGAGCGGGCCGCGCCGCTCGGGGCGCCCGCCGTAGGTGTTCGTCCCGCCGATCTGGACGCCGAGCGCGCCCGCGAACGCCGCCTCGCAGCGGCCCGCGTTCGGGCTCGGGTGCCTGCCGCCGTCCCGGCGCAGGATGCGCAGGGCACTGCCGGCGCGGCCGCCGACCACCGGGGTCATGGCCACCGCCAGCAGCGCGGTCAGCCGGGCCGGCACCAGGTTGGCCAGATCGTCGAGCCGGGCCGCGGCCCACCCGAAGCGCTCATACCGGGCGCTGCGGTGACCCACCATCGCGTCCAGCGTGTTCACGGCCCGGTAGCCGAGCAAGCCGGGGATCCCGAGCACCGCGCCCCACAGCAGCGGGGCGACCACCGCGTCGGAGGTGTTCTCAGCCACCGACTCCACGACCGCCCGGGCGATCCCGGCGGCATCCAGCGCGGCCGCGTCCCGGCCGCACAGGGCGGGCAGCCGCCGGCGGGCCGCCCTGAGATCGCCGGCGGCGAGGACGTCGGCGATCGCGGACGCCTCGGCGGCCAGTGAGGCCCCGCCGAGCACGCTCCACGCGGCGGCCGCCGTCGCCGCCGCGCACGCCGCGGTGCCGCGCCGCGCACGCCGCTGCGCGGCCAGCCCGGCGGCCACCACCGGGCCCGTGCACAGCACGGCGAACAAGGCTCCCCGCCGACGGCTGTCCGCCCACAGCCGGCTCTCGACCGCGGTGGCGACGGCGCCGAACCCGGCCACGGGATGACCCTTGCGGGGATCGGCGGCGACAGCGTCGAGAGCCGCTCCGAGCAGCAGCCCGAGCGCGAGCCCGGGCCGTCGCGGCATCAGCTGCGGGCGGCGTGACGTGCGGGCGGGCAGCCGGACGGCACCCGGCGGTGCGGAAGAGAGTGCGGCATCATCTGCGGCGCCTTCCTCGGGGTGACCACGCCCCGGTTCGAAGGATCAGACGGCCGGAGTCTCCTGGCTCCCGGATCGCAGCTCCCCTCGGCCTTCCCGCCGCACGCGGCCGTGGCTCAGGTGAGGATCACTCCCCGGTGACAGTGGCGGGACCGCGCCGGATTCACACCGGCTTCCTCCGCTGCCGTCTCGGACGGGCACGAGTAGACCACAGGCGGGCGGCGCGGTCAAGCATCCCGCACGCCAGGGGCGCCCCCGCTCCGGCCGCCTTCTGGGCCGGCGGCTGGGCGCGGTGCGGGCGAGCCCGGCTCGGGGCCGGAACCCGCGGCGCCGGAAGGGTAGAACACGTCCTGGATGCGCTCCTCGGCGCCGGGGCTGGTCAGGATCAGGACCCGGTCCCCGGTGCGGAGCCGCAGCTCCCGCCTGGCGCGGACCGGCGTGCCGTCACGCACTACGGCGGCGACCGTGTCCCCGGAGGGAAGGCGCAGGTCGGCGATGGTCCGGCCGCTGGCCGCCGAGGCGGCGGTGACCTTGGTCTCGACCAGGGCCAGCCCGGCGTCGGTGAGGTCGGCCAGGCGGACCGTCTGGGCCGAGCCGGTGGCCTCCTCGATGAGGGTGACCAGGGCGGACGCGGCGGAGATCGCAGCATCCACCCCCCAGGAGGCGTCGAACAGCCAGCGGTTGGCGTCATCGCGGACGGTGGCCACGACGCGGGGGATCTCGAAGTGGCGCCGGGCCAGCACCGAGATGAGCAGGTTCTCCTCGTCCCGCCCGGTGCAGGCGACGAGCACGTCGGCGTGCAGCGCCCCCGCCGCCTCGAGCCGGCGCGGGGCGCAGGCGGTCCCGCTTACCACCTGCAGGCCGCGCCCGGTCAGCACCTCGGCCCGGGCGGGGTCGGACTCCACGACCGTGACCGTGTTCCCGGACGCGTGCAGGGCCTGGGCGACCCGCTCGCCCACGAGGCCGCCGCCCGCCACGATGATGTGCATCACTGCCACCTCCCGCCGAGGAAGCCGCGCAGCCGGCCCAGCGCGGTGGAGGCCACCACGAAGCCGACCCGGTCCCCCGCGCGCAGGGTCGTCCCGGGTCCGGGGATCAGGGAGTGGCCGCCGCGGGTGATCTCGACGGCGGTGATCTCGCCCTCGACGTTGAACTCCGCGGCGCGCCGTCCGGCCAGGTAGTCCGGGACGGGGGCGCGGACCAGCAGCGACTCGCCGTTGCCGAAGGTGTACTCCGGTTCCAGGGGGGCATGGCGCAGCATCCGGTAGACCCGGTCGACGGTCATCCGCACGGACGTGACCATGTCGAGCCCCAGCTGCGTGGCGACCGCGGCGTGCTCGACGTCATTGAGCCGGCCCACTGCGTGGGGGACCCGGAAGGTCTCGCGGGCGATGCGGGCGATGACGATGTTGAGGCTGTCGCTGGCGGTGAGCGCGGCCAGCGCGTCCGCCCGCTGGATGCCCGCGGCCTCCAGCACGGCGCGGCGCATCCCGCTGCCCGCGACGAACTCGCCGCCGAAGCCCCCGGGCAGGCGCTGGCGCGCCCGGGGGTCGGAGTCCACCACGCTGACGGTGTCGCCCTCGGCGTCCAGCCGCACGGCCAGGGCGGTTCCCGCCCGGCCGCAGCCGACGATCACGGCATGCATCGCTCCTCCCCTTCCGCCGCGCCGGAGCGCGGCACGGCACCGCCCGCCGCGCCGGGCACGGCCGGGCGGGCCCGGCCGGCCCGCCGGTGCCAGGCCTTGCGGGCCTCGTCGGCGGCCAGCAGCGCGGCGCCGAAGCCGATCGCGATCAGCCAGTCCGGCAGCGTCAGCGGCGCGGTGTTGAACACCGCCTGGAGCGCGGGCAGGTAGCTGATCGCGGCCATGAATCCCAGCCCGAGGCAGCCCGCCGCGATCAGCGGCGGGTTGGACCACAGGCCCGCCCGCAGCACGCTCTGCCGGTCGGTGCGCACGGTGAGGCTGTTGAAGAACTGCCCGACCACGATGCCGGCCTGGGACATCGTCAGCGCCTCCCGGTAGGCGGGGTTGGCGCGGGTGAACGCGGAGAACGGCAGGTGCGCGGTGTGGATCCGCCAGAAGAACGCGAACACCACGCCGATCGACTGGATCGTGCCCAGGAACAGGAACCGCCGGACCACCGGCCAGTTGAACAGGTGCTCTCCGGCCGGCCGCGGCGGGCGGTCCATGGTGCCGGGCTCCGGGCGCTCGGCGCCGAGCGCCAGGGCGGGCAGCACGTCCGAGCCCAGGTCGATGGACAGCACCTGCAGCGCCGACAGCGGCACCAGCGGGAAGCCCACGAAGGTGGCGGCCAGGATGGGGGCGAGCTCGGCCAGGTTGTGGCTGAACAGGTACACCAGGAAGCGGCGGATGTTCTGGTACACCGCGCGGCCGAGCTCGACCGCGGCGGCGATGGACGCGAAGGAGTCGTCGAGCAGCACCATCACCGACGCGGCGCGCGCCACGTCGGTGCCGCCGGCGCCCATGGACACCCCCACGCTGGCCCGCTTGAGCGCGGGCGCGTCGTTGGCGCCGTCGCCGGTGACCGCCACGATCTCGCCCCGCTGCTCCAGCGCGGCCACCACCCGCAGCTTGTGCTCCGGCCGCACCCGGGCGAAGATCACCTGCTCGCCCGGCCGCAGCACCGCGGCCAGCGCCGCGTCGTCCATCGCGTCCAGGTCGGCCCCGGTGACCACCCGCGCGGGCCCGGCGCCGATGATGCCGACCCGGCGGGCGATCGCCTCGGCGGTCAGCCCGTAGTCCCCGGTCACCATGTAGATCGCGATCCCGGCGTGACGGCAGGCGTCCACCGCGGCGGTGACCTCCGGGCGGGGCGGGTCGATCATCGCCACCAGGCCGAGGAACGTCAGCCCGTGCTCGGCCTCCTCCTGGCTCACCCGGGGCGAGGCCACGGCCCTGCGGGCGACCGCGAGCACCCGCAGGGCGCGGCCGGCCATCTCGTCGTTCACCGCGCCGATCCGCTCGCGCAGGCCGTCGTCGAGGGGCACGGCCCTGCCGTCCCACCAGGCGTCGGCGCACCGCTCCAGGACGGCCTGCGGGGAGCCCTTCATGTAGGCCTCGAACCCGTCGCCCACCCGGTGGACGGTGGTCATCAGCTTGCGGCCGGGGTCGAACGGGAACGCGCCCACGCGGGGCGCGCGCTCGGCCTCCGCCGCCAGGTCGATGCCCGCCTTCCCCGCGGCGACCAGGATCGCGCCCTCGGTGGTATCCCCCAGAACCCGCCACCCTTCGCGCCCGGCGGGCGGGAGCAGCCGCGCGTCGCAGCACAGCCCCGCGGCCCGCAGCACGCCCGCCACCCCCGCCGGGTCCTCGACCTGCCCCTGCGGCCCGTAGCCCACCCCGGTCACCCGGTGGACCCTGCCGGAGGCATACACCTGCTGCACGGTCATCTCGGCCTTGGTCAGCGTCCCGGTCTTGTCGGTGCAGATCACCGTGGTCGAGCCCAGCGCCTCGACCGCGGCGAGCCGCTTGATCAGCGCCTGCCGGCGGGCCATCCGGCGCACCCCGATCGCCAGCGACACCGACAGCGTGGCGGGCAGGCCCTCCGGGACCAGCGCCACCATCACCCCGAGGGCGAACACGAAGGACAGGGCCGCCGCGTTGCCGGTCAGCACGCGCAGCGCGAACAGCAGCGCGCCGGTGGCGATCGCCACCGCGCCGACCCGCCGGGCCATGTCGGCGACCTGGCGCTGCAGCGGGCTCGGCTCGGGCGGAGTCTGCGCGGTCAGCCGGTAGATGCGGCCGAACTCGGTGCCCAGCCCGGTGGCGAACACCACCGCCTTGCCCGTGCCGGTGGTGACCGAGGTTCCCATGAACACCCCGTCGCGCGCCTCCGCCGGCGCCACGCCGGGCGCTGCCGCGTCGGTGGTGCGCCCGGACGGCTGGCTCTCCCCGGTCAGCGCCGCCAGCTCGACCGACAGCGCGTGCGCCTCGATCACCCGGCCGTCCGCCGAGACGGCGTCCCCGGCCTCCAGGACCATCACGTCGCCCGGCACGAGGTCCTCCGCCGGGATCTCGGCGAGCTGCCCGCCGCGCAGCACCCGCGCGGTGCGCGGGACCATCGCCTGCAGGGTCTCGGCGGTGCGCTCGGCGGCGTGCTCCTGGGCGAAGCCGATCAGCGCGTTGAGCACGACGACACCGAGGATCCCGAACGCCAGGTCCAGGTTGGCGGGATCGCGCGGGACCGTCAGGAAGTAGATCAGGAACGTCAGCCCGGCCGCGATCAGCAGCAGGACCGCGAACATGTTGGCCAGCTGGGCGCCCAGCTCCGCGATCACCGGCCGGCGCCGCGGGCGGGGCAGCACGTTCGGCCCGGCGCTCGCCCGCCGCCGGGCCGCCTCCTCCTCGTCCAGGCCCCGCCGCGAGCTGGCCAGCGCCTCCAGGGCCGCGGCCGCCTCCAGGGCCAGCACCTGTGCCCCCGTGGCGGGCTGCGGCCTCCCCGCGCCGGCCCGCCCGGCGCCCGCGGGCGGCCGGCCGGCCGTGGCGGCAGCTGGTCCGCTGATGGCCCTGACCTCCCTGATCCTCAGGCTCCCGGGGGAGCCAGCCGCGCTCGTCGCACGCCGCCGGGCGCCGCCGAGGCGGGGCAGCACCAGCCTGCCGCCCGGCGGGGGCGGTGCCCAGGGGCCAACGTCCCCAGGCGTCATACCCGCCGGGCCCGCGCGTCCCGCGGGCCGCTGCCCCCGCACCCGCCCCGGAACGCGCCCGGCGGCCGGCGGGCCGCCGCTACCCGCCGGCCGGCGGCTCCGGCCCGGTCCCACCGCGGCCGAGGGTTGCCCGCGCGGCGGCCGGGGACGAGGCAGCGGCGGCGAATCCGCCCCAGGGATCCTCGCCGGGGGCCAGGCGGGCCGGGACGGTGGCCAGCCGGCCCGCCTGCGGCACGGTGACCGCGAGCTGGTCCCAGCGGATCGGCAGGGCCACCGGCGCCCCGGCCCGGGCCCGCACCGAATACGGCGCGACCGAGGTCTGCGCGTACCCGTTGCGCAGGTAGTCGATGAAGATCCGGCCATCCCGCCTGTCCTTGGCCAGCTCGGCCGTGCGCCGCTCCGGATCGGCCGCGGCGGCGGCCCGGGCCAGGTCACGGGCCAACTCGTGCACCTGCCCGAACGTCAGGTCCCGGGCCAGCGGGACGGTGACGTGGTAGCCGCGGGACCCAGAGGTCATCACGAACGCCGCCAGGCCCAGCCGCCCCAGCAGGCCGCGCAGCGCCATGGCGGCCTGGCGCAGGGCATCCACGCTGGGGCCCGGCGGCGGGTCCAGGTCGAAGATCATCCGGTCCGGGCGGGTCAGGTCGTCGGCGGTGGCCAGCCAGGGGTGCAGCTCGACGCACGCCTCGCCGGCCAGGTACACCAGCGTCGCCTCGTCCTCGCACACCACCTGCGTCAGGACCCCGTCCTGACTGGGCACCGCCACCCGCCGGATCCAGTCCGGGAACCACTCCGGGGCTTGCCTCTGGAAGAACCCCTCGCCGCCGATCCCCTCGGGGTAGCGGCGAAGCGCCAGCGGGCGGCCGCGCACGTGCGGCAGCAGCCGCGGCGCGACCGCCTGGTAGTACGCGGCGAGATCGGCCTTGGTGATCCCCTCGCCCGGGAGGAGCACCTTGCCGGGCCGGGAGATCTCCACGGCCCGCCCGCCGGCCCGCACGATGGCGCTCACCGGGCCAGCTCCGCTGGCTCCTCCCGTACCACCTGGTGAGGATCCTTGTCGCGGCGCAGCCCGAGGAACCGTGGCTGGCGGAGCCTGCCGGCCCGGGTCCACTCGGCGAAGCCGATCTCCGCGACCAGGTCGGGCGCGACCCAGTGGGTGCCCGCCGCGTGCACGGGGTCGCTGAACGGCGGGGACGGCTGCTCCAGGGCGCCCAGCCGGGCCCGCAGCTCGCGCAGGGCGCGCGCGGAGAACCCGGTCCCGACCTTCCCGGCGTAGGCCAGCTGGCCGCCCCGGTAGTAGCCGACGAGGATGGCCCCGAGCCCGGCGCGGGTGCCCTTCGGGTCGGTGAAGCCGCCGATGACGAACTCCTGGCCGGTCACGCACTTGAGCTTGCGCCAGGCACGGCCCCGGCCGCTGACGTAGGGGGCCGCGGGGTCCTTGGCGATCAGCCCCTCCCAGCCGCGCCGGCATGCCTCGGCGAACAGCCGCGCCCCGTCGCCGGCGCTGCCGGGCAGGAAGCGGACCGGGCCGCCGTAGGACAGCGCCGACTCCAGGAGGCGCTTGCGCTCGGCGAGCGGGACGCGCCTCAGGTCGAGCCCGTCGGCGTGGAGCAGGTCGAACACGTAGTACACCACGGCGATCCCGCTTGCCCGCGCCGCCGCCGGATCCCCGGCCTGCATCCGCCGCTGCAGCGCGGCGAAGCTCTCCCTGCCGCCCTCGATGGCGACGACCTCCCCGTCCGTGACCAGCCGGCCCGGTGGCTGGCCGGCCAGCGCCTCCGCGACCTCCGGGTAGCTGCCGGTGATCAGCCGGGCGTTCCTGGACAGCAGCCAGACGCCGCCGGCGTCCTTGACCGCCAGGCACCGCTCCCCGTCCAGCTTGCGCTCGAACAGCCAGTCATCGCCCGGCGGCGGCTCGCGGACCAGGGTGGCCAGCATCGGCTCGCACCAGCCCGGCCGCTCCTGCGGCCGGGCGAGCGCGCGCGCCGCGGCCGGCAGGCCGGCGACGGCCGGGGAGCTGCCGCCCGCCGCGGGCCTCATCGTCGTCCCCGGTGATCCCCGGCGGATCCCGGCAGGACGGGGCCGCCTGCCGCGGCTGGCGGCGCGTCCTGGCGCCGGGCCGCCACGTCCGCCTCGGCGCGCTCGCAGCGGAAGGACAAGAACTCCCCGGCCCGGTTGAGGTTCTTCAGCAGGCACGCGGCGAGCGCAGCCGCCAGCAGCTCGGCCAGGCCGGGCAGGCCGGCAGGCCCCGCTCCCCGGCTCGCGCCGAAGGCGACTGCTGGTCGTCCCCCCGGCCCGGAAGCCACGCCCGCTCCCCAGCTCGCGCGGAAGGCGATGGCCCGTCCCGCGGCCTCGCCCCGCGCCGCGCCGGACGGCCAGGCCCGCGCCCGGATCGCGCAGCTGGCCGGCGCCAGCCCCCGGCCGGGCCCCGCGGCCGCCCGGGTCGCCGGATCGCCCGGGCGGCCGGGCAGTTCGCCCGTCATGTCGTCGTGATCGCTCACCGCGGCCTCCTCGCCGGCAGGTGCCGTGCCTCCCCTTCCCCGGGCCGGGGCCGACTACACGCTCCAGGGTGGACCTCGATCACGCGCGGGCGCAGGGCCGGCGGACCGCCCCGCCCGGGCCCGGGTACCCTCGCCGGCATGGCCGTCCGGCCAGGCTGCGGGTCCTTGCCGCGGCGGGCGGGCTGGCGGGCTTGCCCCGGGGGCGGCGCTGGCTGTTTAATCAGGTCATGCTTGCATCAGTGGCAAGTGATGAATTGCGATCCCCGGCCGCGTCGCTGCGCGCGCTGGCTGACCCGCTGCGGGCGCGGATCGTCGAGCTGCTGGCCGGCGAGCAGTTGTGCACCTGCCACCTGGTGGAGCTGACCGGCGCCCGGCAGACGAACGTCTCCAACCACCTGCGGGTGCTGCGCCAGGCGGGCCTGGTGGAGCCCCAGCCGGCCGGGCGGTACACCTACTACCGGCTGCGCCCCGACGCGCTGGAGGACCTCGCCCGGCACTATGCCGGCCTGGCCCGCCGCGCCCGCCAGGCAGCCCAGCTCCGCAGGCCATGCGAGTGAGCGCCACGGGCCGGGGAGAGCCAGGCCGCGCGCGGATGAACGGCGGGCCGCGGGCCGGCCGGCCCGTTCCGGGGGACGAGGGCGCGGTCGTGTCCCGCCTGTCGCGGGCGGACCGGCTCCTGCCGGCCTGGATAGCGCTCGCCATGGCGGCCGGGCTGCTGCTCGGCCGGCTGGTCCCCGGGCTGGCGGGCGGGCTGAACGCGGTGTCGATCCACGGCACCAGCCTGCCCGTCGCCATCGGGCTGCTGCTGATGATGTACCCCGTGCTGGCCAAGGTCCGCTACCGGGAGGCGGGCCGGATCACCGCTGACCGCCGGATGACGGCCGCCTCGCTCGCGCTGAACTGGGTCATCGGGCCCGCGGTGATGTTCGCCCTGGCCTGGCTGCTGCTCCCGGACCTGCCCGCCTACCGGACCGGGGTGATCCTGGTCGGGCTGGCGCGCTGCATCGCCATGGTGCTGATCTGGACCGACCTGGCGCGCGGTGACCGGGAGATGGCCGCGGTCCTGGTCGCGCTCAACGCCGTGTTCCAGGTCCTCGCCTACGCGGCGCTGGGCGTGTTCTACCTCGGCATCCTGCCGGGCTGGCTCGGCCTGCCGGCCCAGAGCCTGCGGGTCTCGTTCGCCGGCATCGCGGTGACCGTGGTGGTGTTCCTGGGCATCCCGCTGGTCGCCGGGTTCCTCACCCGGACCCTCGCGGAGCGCGCCCGCGGCCGGGAATGGTACGAGGCCAGGCTGCTGCCCCGCATCGCTCCCATCGCCTTGTACGGGCTGCTGTTCACCGTCGTGGTGCTGTTCGCCCTGCAGGGCAGGACGATCACCTCCCAGCCCGCGAACGTCGCCCGGATCGCCCTGCCGCTGCTCGCCTATTTCGCCATCATGTGGTCCGGCGGCCTGGCGATCGCCCGCCGCCTGCACCTGACCTACCCGCGGGCCGCCGCGCTCGCCTTCTCCGCCGCCAGCAACGACTTCGAGCTCGCGATCGCCGTCGCCATCGGCGTCTTCGGCGCGACCTCGGGGCAGGCGCTGGCCGGCGTGGTCGGCCCGCTCATCGAGGTGCCCGTCCTGGTCGCGCTCGTCTACGTCGCCCTCTGGCTGCGCCGGCGCCTGCCCTGGCCGGAAGGCGCGGGCACCCGGCCGGCCTTGCCTGGCCGTGCCGCCCCGGGCGCCGCCGGCCTCCCCGAACGAGCCGCCAGCCTCCCCGAAGGGGATGCCGTGACCGGCCGCCCGGAGGTCCTGTTCGTATGCGTGCACAACGCCGGCCGCTCGCAGATGGCCGCGGCCCTGCTCGATCACCACGCCGGAGGCCGCGTCGTGGTCCGCTCCGCCGGCTCGGCGCCCGCCGACTCCATCAATCCGGCCGTCATCGAGGTCATGGCCGAGCTCGGGCTGGACCTATCCCGGGAGTTCCCCAAGCCGATCACCGGCGAGGCCGTGCGGGCGAGCGACGTGGTGATCACGATGGGCTGCGGCGACGCGTGCCCGTACTACCCCGGCAAGCGCTACCTCAACTGGGAGCTGGACGACCCCGCGGGCCAGGACACCGCCACCGTCAGGCGCATTCGCGACGAGATCGACGCCCGCGTCCGGGCCCTGCTCGCCGAGCTGCTGCCCCGGCAGGCCGTGCCCGGCGGCCCGCGGCCCGGCGGCTGACCGCCCGCCGCGCGCGAAGGGCCGGCTGGACCGGCGGGCCTGGCGGCGGTTCGCTGCCCGCGGCAGGGCGCCGCCCGCCCTCGCCGGGGAGCGGCGCCTGCAGCCGCCCGGGCTGGTGCCCGGGCGCGCCGTCAGGCCGCCACCTCGATGCGGCGCACGTGGGCCGGGCCGGTCTTGGGCATCCGGACGGTCAGGACGCCGTCGGCCAGCTTCGCGTCGATCCTGTCCGTGTCGGCGTCGCCAGGCAGGCGCGTCCGGTAGGAGAACGTGCCGGAGCGCCGCCGCAGGGCATGCCCTCGCCTGCGCTCCTCCTTGATCTCCCCGGAGATGCACAGCTCGTCGCCCCGCACCTCGACCTGGATGTCGTCGCGGGCGACGCCGGGCAGCTCGGCCCGGACCAGGTAGGCGTCGCTGGTCTCCTCCTCCTCCGCGGCCGGGACCCATCCCCCGTCCCCGGCCTCGAGCTGCTCCGCCAGCCTGCCCATCCGGTCCCACAGGTCCGTGAGGTCAGCGAACGGATCCAACGTCTCCCACGGCCAGCCGCCGCGCCATCGCTGCGGCATCCTGCTGCGCCGCACAGGAAGAACACTCGTCATCCCGTACCCCCTCGGGATCAGCGCGGGCCGTGCGCCCGCACCCCGTCCCTGGACAGGGTTGCCGCTGCCCGCCCGGCCCAAACCGGCTGCCGGGAACCGCCGCACGCGCGCCGGCGCCCTCCCGCGCGCCCGGTGATCTCCGGGAATGGCCCGGCGACCGCTCGGCTGCGGCCGCTGCTGGCATTTCCTCGGTCACGTTCCGAGCAGAGCCCGTGCCGCTTCTGCCAGAAGGCAGGAAGCGGGCAGCCTCACAAGGCCATCTGTGCCCGGGATCTGCTCGCAGCCCGAAGGCGAGCCGGCCGCGGGGGGATCGGGCTGCGACCGCGGCGCACGGCCCGCCGGCGCCGCCGCCACCCTCGCGGAGCGGAGAAGCCACAACCTCACCTCCCGGGGGCGAAGGTCCCGCGGCAGGTGCCCTACGGCTCTGCCGGGCGCGCCGGGATGCCAGTGAGGCTGGGCCCATGACGATCCGACCACCGGGCATCGCCGGCGCCGGGCTGAGCACGGGGAAGAAGGCCAGGCTGAACCGGATCCTGTTCCATCACGGCCTGCGCAACGGCACGGCGATCTTCTTGCCCTACGACCACGGGCTGGAGCACGGCCCCCGGGACTTCTTCGCCAACCCCGCCGCCGGCGACCCCGCCTACATCATCCGGCTGGCGCTGGAGGGCGGGTTCAACGGCATCGCTCTCCAGATCGGGCTGGCCGAGAAGTTCTACTGGGAGTACGCGGGCGAGGTCCCGCTGATCCTCAAGCTCAACGGCAAAACCGACATCCCCTCGGACGAGCAGGCGCTGTCCCCGGTGCACGCCCGCGTCGCGGACGCGGTCCGCCTCGGCGCCGACGCGGTGGGGTACACGCTGTACGTGGGCACGCCGGCTCAGGAGAGCGACTTCCGGCAGTACCGGCAGGTCCGCGAGGACGCGCAGCGGCTCGGCATGCCGCTGATCGTGTGGGCCTACCCGCGCGGCGCGGCGATCGAGGCCAAGGGGGGGCGGGACTCCTTCTACGCGGTCGACTACGCTGCCCGGGCCGCCAGCGAGCTGGGCGCCGACATGGTCAAGGTCAACTTCCCCCGCCCGGACAAGCAGGCCGGGGTGAAGGAGCCCTACCGGCGCGAGTTCACCTCCCGGCAGGCCATCGGCGCGGTGGTGGCCTCGGCGAACCGGGCCCTGCTCCTGGTCTCCGGCGGGGAGAGGGCCGGGGATGAGGCCATGCTGGAGAAGGCACGCCAGGCCATGGACGCCGGCGCCACCGGGCTGATCTTCGGCCGCAACATCTGGCAGCGCGAACACGGCGAGTCCCTGCGGTTCATCGCGCGGCTCCAGGAGATCCTCCAGAGGCACCCCCGCCCGGGCGTCCCCGGGGCGTGACAGCGGCGGCCGCGCCGGGCCGGCCCAGCCGCGCGCGGGCGCACCGCCGGCTCGATGCCGGCGCGACGGCGAGGCGTCAGGCCTGCCACGGCGAGCCCTGCGCCGCCTTCACTCCCGTATGCCATACTGTACAAATGTAGAACTATCAGAGTGTACAATCGAGATCATGGAGGTGGCTGTCACCGACCTGCGCGCGCACCTCAGCAAGTGGCTGGGACTGGCCCGCGCGGGCAGCGAAGTCGTCATCACCGATCGGGGCGTGCCCGTGGCCAGGCTGCTCGGCCTGACCAGCACGGCCACCCTGGAGCGGCTGGCTGCCGAAGGGGTCATCGGCCGGCCCGCGGCGGCTGGCCGTCCGCGCGCGTCCGGGCGGCCCAGGCCGCGTCCCAGGCAGCCCCTGTCGCAGGTCGTCAGCGACCAGCGGCGCTGACCGCCGTGGCGCTCGTCTACTTCGACTCCAGCGCGTTCGTCAAGCTGGTGGCCGCCGAAGCCGGAACCGAGCTGGCTGCCGAGCTGTGGGACGGCTGCGACGCCGCCCTGTCCAGCCGGCTCGCCTACCCCGAAGTCCGCGCCGCGCTCGCCGCGGCCGCCCGCAACCACGACATCACCCGGGCCGAGCTGGGCGCCGCCGAGCGGGACTGGGAGGGCTACTGGGCGGCCACCCGGCCGGTCGAACTCAGCCCAGCGGTCGAGCGCCACGCCGGCGAGCTCGCCCGCGCCCACGCGCTGCGCGGAGCCGACGCCGTGCACCTGGCCAGCGCCCTGGCCATCGGCGACCCCGGCCTGATCATCGCGGTCTGGGACCGGCGGCTGCACGCCGGCGCACAGGCAACGGCCTTCGCGGTCGCGCCGGCCACGCTCGGCCGGTGACCATGACCACCGCCAGCCGGCCGTACGCGGCCGGGGAGCCGCTGTCACCGGCACGGCCGGCCCGCGGACGTGCTCCGGGAGGGCCGGCGCGGGGGCGGGTGCGACAGCGCTCGGCTCGCTGGCTGTCAGATGCCGGGGTCTTCGACTGCTGGGCGCTCCGGGCACGGCCAGTCCCTGCGGTTCATCGCGCGGCTCCGGGAGATCCCCCAGAGGCTTCCCCGCCCGGGCGTCCCAGGGGCGTGACGGCGGCGGCCGCGCCGGGCCGGCCCAGCCGCGCGCGGGCGACGATCTCGGCGGTGACCTCCCCGGGCGCCCGCGCCCCGTCGACTGTCACCAGCTGCCCGCGCCGGCCGTACCAGCTGAGGACCGGCCGCATGTCCCGTTCGTAGGCGGCGAGGCGCCGCTCGATGGTCTCCGGGCTGTCGTCGGCCCTGCCCTCGGCCTGAGCCCGGGCCAGGAGCCGCCGCCGGCACTCGGCCTCCGGCACCTCCAGCGCGATCGCCAGCTGCGGCCGCTCGCCGCGCGGCAGGCGTGCCAGCGCGGATGCCTGGGACAGGTCGCGGGGGAACCCGTCCAGCACGTACCCGCCCTCCCTGGACGCCTCGCCCAGCCGGGGCAGCAGGACGCGCTCCACCACCTCCAGCGGCACCAGGTCCCCCCGTCCGAGCAGGCGGGAGACCGGCCCGGCGCCACCCTCGGCTGCCGCCTGGCCGCGGAGCAGCTCCCCGGTGGACAGGTGCGCGACCCGAAGCACAGCGGCCAGCCGCGCCGCCTGGGTGCTCTTGCCGGCGCCCGGCCGCGCCAGCAGCACGATCCGCCGCGCGCCCTTCCTCACCGCCGGCCCCCGGGCGGTGAAGGCGCGGCCCCGGGGACGGCCGGCCCGGCGGCCTGCCGCGCGCGCAGGACGCCGGCGGCCCCGGTGCCCCAGGCCAGCGCCAGGATCCCGTACAGGCCCAGGGGGGCCGCGGCGGGCGGGCCGAACGCCGCCGCGGCCAGCGCCGCGGCGACGGCGAAGTCACGCATGGACGCCGCGAGCAGCAGCGCGGTGGCCGGCTGCCGGGGAAGGCCGATGCCGAGCAGCCGGCCGGCCAGGACCGTGCCGGCCAGGAACACGGCGAGGGCGAGCGCGACGGCGAGGTAGCGGGCACGCAGGTGAACCTCGGCGGCGGTCAGGGCGACGAGGGCGGCCACGGCCGCCGTCGCGGTGGCGGTGGCGGCGCGCTCGGCCGAGGCGATGAGGGGAACGCGAGCCCGCAGCCAGATGCCGGCCGCAAGCGGAACGGCGACCACCAGGGCCAGGCCCGTGACGATCCCGGCCGGCCGCACCGCGCCGTGGCCGGCCTCCAGGGCGAGGATCGGCCCGGCGGCGGCCACCGTCACCGCGGCGGAGCCGATGAGCAGCCCGGCGGCCACGGCGGCCGCCCCGCCGGCCATGACGGTGGTCGCGACGCAGGCGATCTCGGACGGCGCCAGGCCGGTCACCATCACCCCGTCGCGCAGCGGCCCGGGAGCGACGAGCCGGGAGGCCGCCCAGGACAGCGCGGGGAGCACCGTGATCCCGGCCGCGAGCGCGGCCAGCAGCCGCCGCCACCTCGCGCCGAGGCCGCGCAGCGCGCCGGGCTCGATGGTCAGCGCGGTGGCCAGGACCAGCACGGCCAGCACGACATCCAGCCCGTGATGACCGGCCAGCCAGGCCAGCGGCGGCTGGACGGTCAGGCCCAGCGCCGCCGCGGCCAGCACGGCGATCAGCTCCGGGTGGCGGGCCAGCGCCCGCCGCGGTCTCCACGGCGCCCGGGACACGCAGGCGATCGTGTCACACGAGGAGGCGCGGCTGGGGCCGGGCCAGCCTCGCGGCGGTTCAGCCCCGCGCCCCCGCCCGGTGCCATGGCGCGGATCCGCCACGCGCGCAGGGAGCCTCGCGTTCCGGCACGGGCTCGCCCGCCGAGCCGGTCCGGAGCTAAAATGACTGGCCAGTCAGTCACTTTGAGGGTCGCGAGGGATCATCCGATGGATGAGGCACCGGAGCCGGGGCGGCCGGGCGCGGCCGGCTGGCGGTGCCCGCCGGCCGGCCCCGGGTCATGCTCGCCCGGGCCGCCGCCGCGGCCCGGGCGGCCGGGCCTCGTGGACGCCTACCGCCGGGTCGTGGAACCCGCGGCCCGCTGGCCGGGCGGCGCCGTGGCGACCGCCGCGGCCTTCGCCGCCGGCGCGGCGGTGGGCGGGCGGCCCGGCCTGGCGATCTTCAGCGCGTGGATGCTGGTGGCCGGGACGTACTGCCTGGCGAACTTCAGGCACTGCCGGGAGGCGCACTGCGCGGTGACCGGGCCAGGGTGGACGCTGGCGGCCGTGCTGGGGTTCGCGGCGGCCGCCGCGCCGGGGGCCGGGATGTCCTGGTACCGGCTGGGCACGCAGCTCGCGGTGGTCCTGGCGGTGCTGGCGGCCGGCCACGGCCTGGAGCGCCTCGTGGCGGCCCGGACCGGGGGCCGCGCGCTGGGCGGCGGGGACCAGCGTGCCCAGGATCGGTGAGCGGGCACGGGCCGCGCGCCGCGAGCGGATCCTGGCGGCGGCAGCGGCGTGCTTCGCCCGCGCCGGGTACCACGCCACCACCATGGCCGGCGTCGCCGCGGCGGCAGGGGTCTCCAAGGGCACGCCCTACCTATACTTCGACGGCAAGCAGGACCTCTTCCGGGCGCTGCGCGGGGAATGGGACTGCGGGCTCGCCGCGCGGGCCGAGGCGGCGATCGCCGCCCTGCCGGCGGGGGAACGCCGCTCCCCCCGGGCGATCCTGCGGGTGATCGCCGCCGCGGTCGCCGACCACGTGCAAGCGGAAACCCAGGTCTGCCGGGTGCTGGTGGAGGCACGGGCGCTGGCCGCGCACGAGCCCGCGATCGCGGCCGCGGTCCGGGCCGGCGACGCCCGGATCCACGAGCGGCTGACTGCCCTGATCGCCGCCGGGATCGCCGCCGGGGAGTGGCCGCCGGGAACGGACCCGGCCCTGGCCGCGCGGCTGTTCACCGCCGGGCTGCACGGGCTGATGGCCCAGTGGCACCTGGAGCCCGGCTCGTTCTGCTGGGATGCCGCGGCGGCCGCCCTGGCGGAGATCCCGGCATCCCTCCCCGCGCCCGGCAAGCTCGTCCGGTGACGCCGCGCGGCGGGGTCGCCGTGGCGGCCCGCATCCCGAACGCCCGGGCTCAGGCTCCGGGGGCTGCGGCGAGGTGATACCGGTCGATCACGCCGGGCAGCCAGTCCGGCTGGCCGAACGTCAAGCCGTAGCGCTCCGCCAGGGCCGCCACGTCATCGGGGCGCGGCCGGCCGGCCGCGATCACGCCGGCGAGCTCGCGGAAGAAGTGCTCGAATCCGGCCGGGCTGATCACCTCGATCATGCGCGCCGGGACGCGGCCGGCGTTCCACATCGTGTGCAGCTCGCCGCGCGGCTTGGTGATGTAGCCTCCCGCGCCGAGCACGACCTCGCGGTCACCGGACCGGAACCCGATCTGCCCCTCGGTCACGATCGAGTACTCGTCCTCGCGGGTGTGCAGGTGCGGCGGCACCAGTGCGCCGACCGGGAACGGATGCTCCACGATCGCGACGGCACCGCCGGTGTCCTCGCCCCACAGCTTGAACGCGACCCCGATCGACCCGAGGTCGCCCTCGCCTCCCTCACCGGGCCGCACGACCGCCAGGGGCGGCGCTGCGCCGTCGCTCATCCCACCGCCATCCTTCGCGAGCCCCCGCCGGCCGCAGGGCCGCGGGCGGCTTTCGTTGTACGTTCGTGTTCGGTGAATTACCTTTGCACGAGCATGCGGGCGGCGTCAAGACTTGAGTGAACAGAAGCGTTCAACCGATTCGCGGCCCTACCGGATGCGGCGCCGGGCCGAGCAGGTGGGCCGGACCAGGCAGCGGATCGTGGAGGCGGCCGTGCACCTGCACGGCACGGCCGGCCCGGCGGCCACCACGATCGCGGCCATCGCCGAGCGCGCGGGGGTGACCAGGCTGACCGTCTACCGCCACTTCCCGGACGAGGCCGCCCTGTTCGCCGCGTGCTCGGCGCACTGGATGTCGGGGCGGCGCCCGCCCGATCCCGGCGAGTGGGCGCGGATCGCCGACCCGGCGGAGCGGCTCCGGGCCGGGCTGGCCGACCTTTACCGGTTCTACCGTGACGGCGCCGGGATGCTCGCGAACGTCTACCGCGACCTCGCCGTCCTGCCGCCGGCGCAGCGGCGGATGCTCCGCGAGCGGGATGATGCCGTGCGGCGCGCGCTGGCCGGGCCGCTCGGCGGCGCGCGGAGCCGGCGCGTGCGCGCGGCGGTCGGGCACGCCGCGGCGTTCTGGACCTGGCACTCGCTCTGCGCCGAGCAGGGCCTGACCGACCGCGAGGCGGTCACGCTCATGACCGCCATGGTCCTGAGCGCGGCGGCCCGGCCAGCCCCGGCCCGGCCGGGCCAGGCAACGGCCCGCTGACCCGCCGAGGCAGATCCCCGGGGAACGCTGGGGGCAGCGCCGGGCCGCTGCCCGCCGTCAGCCCCAGCTGCCCGCCGTCAGCCCCAGCTGCCCGCCGTCAGCCCCAGCTGCCCGCCGTCAGCCCCAGCTGCCCGCCGTCAGCCCCAGCTGCCC
>JAJPIV010000012.1 GCA_021324595.1 Actinomycetota bacterium
ACCACCAGAGCTGGTCAGACTGGCGCCGCGCCCACCAGGCCACCGCTCGCCGCAGTCACTACAAACGCCGGATCAAAGATCACGGCCTGTCGCTGTAGTACTAGAGGGCCGCGGGGGTCGTGTCCGGGGGTACGGCGTTGGTGCTGTTGGGCGTGGGCGGCCTACGGGTGGCTGACGGGGGGCGGGAGCCGGGCGGCATGGTGACGGTGTGGGTGGTCACCGGTCGTCCGGGTGCGGTGGCCTGCCGGGGGTGCGGTGCGGTGCCGGGTGCGTGGCAGGGTGGTGACCGGGCCGGAGGGCGCGCGCCGGGTCGGCGGCGCCCCCCAGGCGCCGCCCACGCCCCGTGACCAACCGGCAACACGACCCCGGTCAACTTCGAAGAGCCCCACTTGGTCGCTCACCACCCGATAAAGAAGGTGAGCGGACAAGTGTTTTCGCTGGTGGGCGCAACTGGGTTCGAACCAGTGACCCCTCGCTTGTAAGGCGAGTGCTCTACCACTGAGCTATGCACCCGATTCGGCCGCGCGGGCCGTCCCGCGCCCGGCTCAGTCCAGCGCAGCGAGCGCCTTCTGGTACTCGGCGACGTCGCGGGCGTCGGGGATGGCGTGCACGACCTTCCAGCGCACGGTGCCGGACTTGTCGATGATGAAGGTGCCCCGCAGGGCGACGCCCTTGTCCTCGTCGAACACGCCGTAGTCCCGGGCGACCGCGCCGTGCGGCCAGAAGTCCGACAGCAGCCCGAACGTGTAGCCCTCCTGCTCCGCCCAGGCCCGGTGGACGAAGGTCGAGTCGACCGACACGGTCAGCAGCTCGACGTCCTCGCGCGCGGCCTCGGGGAAGTTGTCGCGCAGCGCGCACAGCTCGCCGCTGCAGACGCCGCTGAACGCGAGCGGGTAGAAGACCAGCACCACGTTCTTGCCGCCGCGGAAGTCCGACAGCCGGACCGCGGCCCCGTGCTGGTCCTTCAGCTCGAAGTCCGGTGCCTGGTCACCGATCTGTACTCCCATGGGAAGACCTCACCTGTGATCGCACGGGGCCGGGGGCCGCGCCGGCACGCCGCCGGCCGCCCCGCGCTCCTTGGACGGCGGTGCGGGCCGGGGAGGCGGGCGCCGCCCCGGCGGGCACGGGAAGACACCACGAGTCTGCCACGACCGGGCGCCTCGCGGGAGCCCGGCCCGCGCTCAGCGCCGCGCCTTGGGGGCGACCAGCCTGGTCGCCGACCAGTTCTTGCCCGCGCTGAACGTGGACGTCTGGGACAGCCCGGCGGTCGGCGCCGCCTCCCCGATCTCGCTCGGCTCGACGTGGCCCGGCCGGCCGGCCTTCGGGGTGAGGAGCAGGATGTAGCCCCCGTCGGCGAGCGGCGTCAGCGCGTCCACGAGCGCGTCGACGAGGTCACCGTCCTCGTCGCGCCACCACAGCAGCACGCCGTCCACCACGTCCTCGTAGTCCTCGCCGACCAGTTCGACCCCTTCGCCCGCCGCCACCGACTGGCGGACCTGCTCGTCGCAGTCGTCGTCCCAGCCGATCTCCTGGACGACATGGCCCGGCTTGACGCCGAGCCGCTCGGCCAGGTCACGCTGCTGTTGCGCCTGGCCAGCGGTCGCGCTCACGAACGTCCTCCCCTTCCCCTTCCCGCTCGCGGCCGGCGGCCGGGGCGAGCGTCGGTACTTCCTGCTGGGACAGTCCACTATGGGGAGCCGTCCTGCGCAAGTCACAAATCGTGCAGAGGCAGTTAACCGAGGTCACGGACCGATCGTGCCCCCGGCCGCCTGGCCTGCGCCGGGCGTGCCGGCGGGGGGCGTGGACGCGGCATCCGGCGGGGAGTACGAGGATGGAACCATCACCACCCGCGACGCGTGAAGGAACTGCCCCGTGGTCTCGCAACGCCAGCGCTACTCGATCATCAGCGACGGCCTGCCCAACCAGCTCCCGGACATCGACCCGGACGAGACGAGGGAGTGGCTGGAGTCGTTCGACACCGTGGTGCGGACCCGGGGCCGGGCCCGCGCCCGGTACGTGATGCTCCGCCTGCTCGAGCGCGCCCGCGAGCAGCAGGTCGGCGTGCCGGGCCTGCGCAGCACCGACTACATCAACACGATCCCGCCGGAGCGGGAACCGTGGTTCCCCGGCGACGAGTACATCGAGCGGCGCATCCGCGCCTACATCCGGTGGAACGCGGCGGTCATGGTCTCCCGCGCGAACCGGCCGGGCATGGGCGTCGGCGGCCACATCGCGACCTACGCCTCGGCGGCGAGCCTGTACGAGGTCGGGTTCAACCACTTCTTCCGGGGCAAGGACCACGGCGAATCCGGCGACCAGGTCTTCATCCAGGGCCACGCGGCCCCGGGCATCTACGCCCGGGCGTTCCTGGAGGGCCGCCTGACGGAGCAGCAGCTTGACGGGTTCCGGCAGGAGATGTCCCATCCCGGTGGCGGGCTGCCGTCCTACCCGCACCCGCGGCTGATGCCGGGCTTCTGGGAGTTCCCCACGGTCTCCATGGGCCTGGGCGCGATCAACGCGATCTACCAGGCCCGGTTCAACCGGTACCTGCTCGCCCGCCAGATCCGGGACACCAGCCGGTCGCGGGTGTGGGCGTTCCTCGGCGACGGCGAGATGGACGAGCCGGAGGCGCTGGGCGCGATCGGCCTGGCCGCCCGCGAGGAGCTCGACAACCTCACCTTCGTGATCAACTGCAACCTGCAGCGCCTGGACGGCCCGGTCCGCGGCAACGGCAAGATCATCCAGGAGCTGGAGGCGATCTTCCGCGGCGCCGGCTGGAACGTGATCAAGGTGATCTGGGGCCGCGACTGGGACCCCCTGCTGGCCCAGGACGTGGACGGGGTCCTGGTCAACAAGATGAACACCACTCCGGACGGGCAGTTCCAGACCTACGCCGTCGAGTCGGGCGCCTACACGCGGGAGCACTTCTTCGGCGGCGATCCCCGGCTCCGGGCGATGGTCGCGCACCTGTCCGACCAGCAGATCAGGAACCTGTCCCGGGGCGGCCACGACTACCGGAAGGTCTACGCGGCGTTCAAGGCCGCGACCGAGCACGTCGGCCAGCCGACCGTGATCCTGGCCCACACGATCAAGGGCTGGACGCTCGGCCCGGACTTCGAGGCCAGGAACGCCACCCACCAGATGAAGAAGCTCACGGTCGCCGAGCTGAAGGAGTTCCGCGACCGGCTCTACCTGGACATCCCCGACTCGGCGCTGGAGGCGGACCTGCCGCCCTACTACCACCCGGGCGAGGACTCCGACGAGATCGCCTACATGCGGGAGCGCCGCCAGGCCCTGGGCGGCTACCTGCCCCGGCGGGTCGTCCGCGCCAGGCCGCTGGCGCTGCCCGGCAGCTCGCCCTACGACGAGCTGCGGGCCGGCTCGGGCCGTCAGCCGGTCGCGACCACGATGGCCTTCGTCCGGCTGCTCAAGGAGCTGATGAAGGACCCCGAGATCGGCGGCCGCTTCGTGCCGGTGGTCCCGGACGAGGCGCGCACGTTCGGGATGGACTCGCTGTTCCCCACCGCCAAGATCTACTCCCCGCACGGCCAGACTTACGAGGCCGTGGACCGCAACCTGCTGCTGTCGTACAAGGAGTCCGAGCAGGGCCAGATCCTGCACGAGGGGATCAGCGAGGCCGGCGCGATGGGCTCGGTGATCGCGGCCGGGTCCGCCTACGCCACCCACGGCGCGCACATGATCCCGGTCTACGTCTTCTACTCGATGTTCGGGTTCCAGCGGACCGGCGACCAGATGTGGGCGCTCGGCGACCAGATGGGCCGCGGCTTCCTGCTCGGCGCCACTGCCGGGCGGACCACGCTGACCGGCGAGGGCCTGCAGCACAACGACGGCCACTCCCAGCTGCTCGCCTCGGCGAGCCCGGCCTGCATGGCCTACGACCCCGCGTGGGCCTACGAGATCGCCGCGATCGTGGAGGACGGCCTGCGCCGGATGTACGGCTCGACCGCCGAGCATCCCGACGGGGAGGACGTCTTCTACTACCTGACCGTCTACAACGAGCCCTACCTGCAGCCCGCCGAGCCCGGGGACTTCCCCGGCGGCACGGCGGCGCTGCGCGAGGGCATCGTGCGGGGCCTGTACCGGTACGCCGCGGCCCCGGACGCGGGCCCGAACGGGAACGGCCCCCGGGCCAGGATCCTCGCCTCCGGGGTGGCGCTGCGCTGGGCGCTGGACGCCCAGCGGCTGCTGGCGCGGGACTGGGGGGTGGCCGCCGAGGCGTGGTCCGCGACCTCCTGGACGCAGCTGCGCCGGGACGCGATCGCCTGCGAGGAGTGGAACCTGCTGCACCCGGACGAGGCCGCCCGGGTGCCCTACGTGACGCGCGCGCTCGGCGACCCGCCGCTGCCGGTGGTGGCGGTCAGCGACTGGATGCGGGCCGTCCCGGACCAGATCGCCCGGTGGGTGCCCGGCCCGTACACCTCGCTGGGCACCGACGGGTTCGGCTTCTCCGACACCCGCCCGGCGGCCCGGCGGTTCTTCCACGTGGACGCCGAGTCGATCGCCCTGGCCACGCTCGCCGAGCTGGCGCGCCTGGGCGAGCTCAAGCACGAGGTCCTCGCCGAGGCGATCGCCAGGTACCGGCTCGACCTGCCGGTCAGCCAGGCCCTGGGCTGAGGGCGCCGCGGGGGCGAACCCGTGCGGGTCGCTGATCGAGGCGGTGCCAGCGGCCCGGCACGCTGGCGCGCCCCGGGTGCGCCGCGCCCACGGGGCGTGGCACGCTGATGGGGTGAATGCGCACGCCGCGCGGGCCGCTCCGGCCCGCGGCCGGGCCGGGGGGCGGGTCCGGCCCGCCACCGTGAGCCGCCTGGAACGGTCGATGGGCGCGCTCGGCTCGGCAGCGGTGACGTCGATGGACCAGCGGCTGCCGTGGTTCCGCGCGCTCTCCGCGGAGAACAGGTCCTGGCTCGGCCTGGTCGCCCAGGCGGGCGTGGCCGCGTTCGTCGACTGGGTCAAGCACCCCGAGCGGGCCAGGCCCGCGGTCGCCGGGGAGGTCTTCGGCACCGCGCCGCGCGACCTGGCCCGGGCGGTCAGCCTGCAGCAGGCCGTGGAGATGGTCAGGATCGTCGTCGACGTGGTCGAGAGCCAGGTGGACGAGCTGGCCGCCCCGGGCGGCGAGGCCGAGCTGCGGGAGGCCGTGCTCCGCTACACCCGCGAGGTGGCCTTCGCGACCGCGCAGGTGTACGCCAGGTCCGCCGAGGCGCGGGGCGCGTGGGACGCCCGCCTGGAGGCGCTGGTCGTGGACTCGCTGGTCCGCGGCGAGGCCGACGAGCACCTGCCCTCCTGGGCCTCGGCGCTCAACTGGTCCTCTGCCCCGGTGACCGTCATCGCCGGGAACGCGGGCGGCGCCGAGCCGGAGGGCCTGGTGGACGAGCTGCGGATGATCGCCCGCCGGGCCAGGTTCGACCTGCTGGCGGGCGTGCACGGGCACCGACTCGTGGTGGTGCTCGGCGGCCGCGGCGACCCGATGCCGGTCGCCAGGCAGCTGGCCTCGAGGTTCGGCCCCGGCCCGGTCGTCGTGGGGCACGCCACCGAGAGCCTGGAGGCGGCCCGGGAGTCCGCCCGCGCCGCCCTGGCCGGGCTCCGGTCGGCGGCCGCCTGGCCGGACGCGCCCCGCCCGGTGCTCGCCGGCGACCTGCTCCCCGAGCGGGCGCTGGACGGCGACGAGGACTCCCGCGCCCGGCTCGTCGAGCGGATCTACGAGCCGCTGCGGCGCGGCGGGGCCGCCCTGCTCGACACCGTCACCACCTACCTGGAGCAGGGCAACTCGCTGGAGGCGACCGCGCGGATGCTGTTCGTCCACCCCAACACGGTCCGCTACCGGCTCCGCCGGGCAGCCGACCTGACCGGGTTCAACCCGGGGGACGGCCGCGGCGGCTTCGCCATCCGGCTGGCCCTCGCCTACGGCAGGCTCGCTCACAAGCGAACGTAGCTTGTAGGGTCTGGACAGGAAATCGTGAGATAAATTCATCGGATCTTCTCTTCATATGGCGGAGTCCTACAGTGCAGGGTGGGATGGTGCTCGTGATCGCCGCGCCCGGGCAGGGCGCCCAGACCCCTGGCTTCCTCGCGCCCTGGCTGGAGCTGCCCGAGATCGCCGAGCGCATCGGCACCTGGTCCGACCTGGCCGGCTGCGACCTGGCCAGGTACGGGACGGCCGGCTCGGCCGAGGAGATCAGGGACACCGCGGTCGCCCAGCCGCTGCTGGTGGCCTCGGCCGTGGCCGCCGCCGGGGTGCTGTTCGGCTGGCGGCCGCCGGGCCGGGGCATCGCCGCCGGCCACAGCGTCGGTGAGCTGGCGGCCGGGGCGATCGCCGGGATCTGCTCCCCGGAGGAGGCCATCGCGCTGGTCGGCACCCGCGGCCGGGCGATGGCGCAGGCAGCCGCGGCGCGGGCCACGTCGATGACCGCGGTGCTCGGCGGGGACGAGGCAGCCGTGCTCGCCGCGATCGAGGCCTGCGGGCTCACCCCGGCGAACATGAACGGCGCCGGCCAGATCGTCGCGGCCGGCACCGCCGAGCAGCTCGCGGCCTTCGCCGCCAGCCCGCCGCCGGGGGCCCGGCTGCGCCCGCTGCGGGTCGCCGGGGCGTTCCACACGGCCCACATGGCGCCGGCGGTCGGCGCGCTGCGCGCCGCCGCCGCCTCGATCACCCTCCGCGACCCGGCGATCACCGTGCTCTCCAACCGGGACGGCGCCGCCGTCACCAGCGGCGCGGACTGGCTGGAGCGGATCGTCACCCAGGTCAGCGCCCCGGTCCGGTGGGACCTGTGCCTGCGCGCGATGCGGGAGGCCGGCGCGTCCGCGTTCCTTGAGCTGCCCCCCGGCGGCACGCTCGCGGGCATCGCCCGCCGCGCGCTGCCCGGCGTCCAGGTGCTCGCCATCAAGGACCCGTCCGACCTCGCCCCGGCCCGGGTGCTGGTCGCCGAGCACGCCCGGCTCCAGCCCGTCAGCCCGCAGTAACCAGCCCGAGAGAGGGAACCACGGCATGCGCATCCACGATGGCTCGCCCGGCGCGCGGATCCTGGCGTTCGGCGAGTACCAGCCGGCGAAGGTCGTGACCAACGACGATCTGGCCGGCCTGGTCGACACCAGCGACGAGTGGATCCGCAGCCGGGTTGGGATCGCCAGCAGGCGGCTGGCCGCCCCGGACGAGACAGTGGCCGACATGGCGGTTGCGGCAGCCGGCAAGGCGCTGGCCGCCAGCGGGCTGCCGGCCGGCGACATCGACCTGGTGATCGTGGCGACGTGCACGCCCGAGACGCTGATCCCCAACACCGCCGCCGTGGTCGCCACCCGGCTCGGCATCGCCGCCCCCGGCGCCTACGACCTCAACGCCGCGTGCGCGGGATTCTGCTACGCGCTCGCCGCGGCCAGCGACGCCGTCCGGGCCGGCTCGGCCAGGCACGTGCTCGTGATCGGCGCCGAGAAGCTGTCCCAGTGGGTCGACTGGACCGACCGATCGACGTGCATCATCTTCGCTGACGGGGCCGGGGCAGCGGTGGTCGGCCCGGCCGGCGCCGGCGAGGCGGGGATCGGCCCGGTGGTCTGGGGCAGCGACGGCGGCATGGCCGACAAGATCTACATCAAGGACCGCGACTCGTTCATCGTCCAGGATGGCCAGGCGGTGTTCCGCTGGGCGACCACCGCCCTGCACCCGGTGGCGGCCCGGGCGTGCGAGGAGGCCGGGGTGGAGCCGGGCGAGCTGGCGGCCTTCGTGCCGCACCAGGCGAACCTGCGGATCATCGAGGCCCTCGCGCGCAGGCTCGGCGCGCCGCAGGCCAAGGTCGCCACCGACATCGTCACCGCGGGCAACACCTCGTCGGCGTCGATCCCGCTGGCGCTCGCCCGGATGACCGGGCGCGGCGAGCTGGCATCGGGCGACAAGGCCCTGCTGATCGGCTTCGGCGCGGGCGTGTGCTACGCGGCGCAGGTGATCACGATACCCTGACCGGCGTCCGGCCGGACGAGGCCGGGCCAGCAGAACCGGACGAGAAGAACCGGACCAGCAGAAAGGCGGAACGCGATGGCCATGACCCAGGAGGAGATCCTGGCCGGGCTCGGCGAGATCATCGACGAGATCGCGGGCGTGCCCGCGAGCGAGGTGACGCCGGAGAAGTCCTTCGTGGACGACCTCGACATCGACAGCCTGTCGATGGTGGAGATCGCTGTCGCGGCGCAGGACAAGTTCGGCGTCGAGATCCCGGACGAGCAGCTCAAGGACCTCAAGACCGTCCAGGACGTCATCGATTACGTGGGACGCGCGTCGGTCTCGGCCTGACCTGGCCACCGAGCGGCACCGCCCCGGCCGGGGCGCGCGCGGTCGCATGGCGAGCGCCCCAGCAGCGACCAAGGAGATCACAGCAGTGCCCAGTGACCGGACCAGGGTGGTCGTCACCGGCCTCGGCGCGATCACGCCGGTCGGGGCGGACGCCGGCGCCACCTGGCAGTCCATGCTCGCCGGCCGCAGCGGCGTGCAGCGGCTGACGCAGGAATGGGCGGAACGGCTCCCCTGCCGGATCGCCGCCCCGGCCGCGGCCGACCCGGCCGCGCTGATCGACCGGGTGCAGGCCAGGCGGCTGGACCGGTGCGAGATGTTCGCGCTGATCGCAGCCCGGCAGGCGTGGGCCGACGCCGGGTCCCCGCAGGTGGATCCGCTGCGGCTCGGAGTCGTCGTGTCCACCGGCATCGGCGGGGTCGGCTCGACCCTGTCGGCGTACGACACGCTCAGGGAGAAGGGCTGGCAGCGGGTGTCCCCGTTCACCGTGCCCATGCTCATGCCGAACGGGCCGGCCGGCTGGGTCGGCCTTGAGCTCGGGGCGCGCGCCGGCGTCCACACCACGGTCAGCGCGTGCGCCTCGGGCGCGGAGGCGATCGGCTACGGCATCGAGATGATCCGCTCCGGCCGGGCCGACGTGGTCGTCGCCGGCGGCACCGAGGCGGCGATCCTCGAGCTGAACGTGGCCGCATTCGCGGCCATGCGGGCACTGTCGCTGCGCAACGACGAGCCGGCGCGGGCCTCCCGCCCCTTCGACAAGGGCAGGGACGGCTTCGTCCTCGGCGAGGGCGCCGCGGCCCTGGTTCTGGAGTCCGCGCAGCACGCGGCGGCCCGCGGCGCGCGGGCGTACGCAGTGGCGGCGGGCGCGGGCTACTCGGCCGACGCGTACCACATCGCCCAGCCCGAGCCCGAGGGGACCGGGGCGACGCTGGCCATGCGCCGGGCGCTGGCCGACGCCGGGGTGTCGCCCGGCCAGATCGTCCACGTCAACGCCCATGCGACGTCGACGCCTGCCGGCGACGGGGTGGAGGCGCGGGCGATCGCCGCCGCGCTCGGCGACGCCGCGGACGGCGTCGTGGTCTCCTCCACCAAGTCGATGACCGGGCACCTGCTCGGCGGCGCAGGGGCGATCGAGTCGGTCGCGGCGATCCTCGCGCTGCACGACGGCATCGCGCCGCCCACGATCAACCTGGACGATCCCGAGGACGACCTGCGCGTCGAGATCGCCGTGAAGCCGACCGAACTGCGCCCGCGGGGCAGCGAGCCGATGGCGGTGCTCAACAACTCGTTCGGATTCGGCGGGCACAACGTGGCGGTCGTCTTCACCGCCGCCGGGTAGGACCTGCCCGGGCCGGCCCGGCCACCTGCCGGGCCGCTGCGGTCCCGGAGCGGCCCGCGGGGCCGTCAGCGGGCGCGGCATCACTCGACCGAGGAGTAGGCCACCACCCCGCGCCGCAGCGCGCGCACGGCCTGCCCGGCCGCGCCCGCCAGCGCCGAGCCGTCGCCGGCGGCGTCGGCGACCTGGCCCAGCAGGTCGATGAGCTGCCGGACGGCCCGGACGAAGTCACCGGGCGTCAGGTCGTCGCCGAGCACCCGCTCCAGCGGCCGCCCCGACGCCCAGGCGTGCGCGGCCCGGGCGAAGCCGGCGTCCGGCTCGCGCAGGAACGACAGCCCGTGGGCGCGCTCGACACCGTCGAGCTCGCCCCAGATCCGGTCCATCGCGGCCAGCGCCGCGCCGGCCCGGCCGCCGGGCAGCGGCGGCGGGCCCGCCTCTGGCTCGCGCCGCGGCTCGAAGGTCAGCGCGGAGGCGCACGCAGCCAGGTCCGCCGGGCCAAGGCCGTCCCAGACGCCGCGGCGCAGGCACTCGGCGGCCAGCAGGTCGAGCTCGCAGTACAGCCCCGCGAGGACCCGGCCGGCCGGGGTCACCGCGTCGCCGTCCAGGTAGCCGAGCTCGCCGAGGACGGAGCAGACCTGGCCGAAGGTCCGGGCGATCACGTGGGTCCGCCCGGCGACGGCCCGCTCCAGCGCCTGCGCCTCCCGGTCCAGGCGCAGGTACCGCTCGGCCTGCCGGGCATGCTCGGCCGCATCCGGGCACCGGTGGCAGGGGTGGGCCCGGAGGCGGCGGCGCAGGTCGTCGATCGCGGCCCTGGCCGCCCGCGCCGCGTCGTCGTCATTCTCGCCGCGCCCGGGCCGGCCGTGCGGCGGCACTCCTGCGGCGGCAAGCCGGCTGCGCATCGCGGCGGCCAGGTCCCTGCGGTGCTGGGGGGACCGGGGATTGAACCGGCCGGAGACCGTGATCCGCTCCAGCGGGCTCACCGGCTCGGGGCACTCAGCCGCCGACAGCCGGCGGACCTGCCGCCGCTCGGTGAGCACGACCAGCACGGGCGTGGCGGCGTCCGCAGCGGGCTCGAGCACCACCGCGCTGCCGGCCCGCCGTCCGGCGGGCACCCGGATGATGTCGCCGCGCCGCAGCGCCAGCAGCGACCTTCGCGCGGCGGCCCGCAGGGCGGCCGTCCGGGAGCGCGAGGCCAGCCTCTCCCGCCGGCTCAGGTCGGCCTTCAGCCGCGCGTACTCGGCCAGGTCGCCGCGGTCGCAGCCGGCCGCCAGCCGCTCCAGCTCGCGCCGGATGCCCGACGCCTCCCTGGCCAGCCTCGCCACCGCCCGGTCGGCCTGGAACTGAGCGAAGGAGGACTCAAGGAGCCGCGCCGCCCGCTCGCGGCCGACCCGCCCGACGAGGTTGACCGCCATGTTGTAGGACGGCCGGAAGCTGGAGACGAGCGGGTACGTCCTGGCCCCGGCCAGGCCGGCGACCTCGCGCGGATCGATGCCCGGCTGCCAGAGCACCACCGCGTGCCCCTCGACGTCGATGCCCCGCCTGCCCGCCCGGCCGGTGAGCTGGGTGTACTCGGCGGCCGTCAGGCTCGTGTGGACCTCGCCGTTCCACTTGTCCAGCCGTTCGATCACCACCGTCCGCGCGGGCATGTTGACCCCGACCGCCAGCGTCTCGGTGGCGAAGACGGCCCGGACCAGCCCGGCGGCGAAGAGCTGCTCGACGGTCTCCTTGAACGCCGGCAGCAGCCCGGCGTGGTGCGCCGCGATGCCGCGCAGCAGCCCGGACCGCCATTCGTCGAAGCCGAGCACGGCCAGGTCGCCCGGGGGGATCGCCGCGGTCCGCTCCGCGACCACGGCGTCGATCTCGCCGGCCTCGCCGGGCGTGGTCAGCGCCAGCCCGGCGGCCAGGCACTGCCGCACCGCCGCGTCGCAGCCGGCCCGGCTGAAGATGAACGTGATCGCGGGCAGCAGCCCGGCCCGGTCGAGCGTCGTGATCACCTCGGGCCGGCGGGGCAGTGCGAACCGGGGGGCGGGCCGGGGCCCGGGCCTGGTGGCTGGCCGGGGCCCGGGCCAGGGGGCAGCCGGCGCTCCCGCGCGCCCGGTGATGCGGGCCAGCTCGGGATTGACCCGGGGGCCCGCCCCCGCCGCCTCCTCCCGGCCGCCCGGGCCGCCGGCGGCGAACAGGTCAAGCAGCCGCCGGCCGACCAGCATGTGCTGCCACAGCGGCACCGGGCGGTGCTCCTCGACGATCACCTCCGTGCCGCCTCGCACCGAGGTGAGCCAGTCACCGAGCTCCTCGGCGTTGCTCACCGTCGCCGACAGCGCGGTCAGCGCCACGGACTCGGGGAGGTTGATGATCACCTCCTCCCAGACCGGGCCGCGGGCAACGTCGGCCAGGTAGTGGACCTCGTCGAGCACGACGTGGCCGAGGCCGGCCAGCGTGGGCGAGTCGGCGTAGAGCATGTTCCGCAAGACCTCGGTGGTCATCACCACCACATCGGCCTCGCCGTTGATGCTGTTGTCGCCGGTCAGCAGGCCGACCCGGGCGGCGCCGTAACGGCGGGCCAGGTCGGCGTACTTCTGGGTGGACAGCGCCTTGACGGGCGTGGTGTAGAAGCACTTGCGGCCGCGGGCCAGGGCCAGGTGGACGGCGAACTCGCCGACCACCGTCTTGCCCGAGCCGGTCGGTGCCGCGAGCAGGACGCCATGCCCGGCCAGCAGGGCCCGGCAGGCGGCGAGCTGGAACTCATCGAACGCGAAGTCGTACTGGGCCTGGAACGCCGTGAGCTCGTGCCCGCCGGTCCCCATGCGACCCAGCCTACGAGCGCCGGCCGCCGCGGCCTGCTACCGGCCGGCGTCCACCTCGTCGGCGGCCAGGGGCCTGGCGCCCAGCGGGCCGGCGTCCAGGCCGTACTCGCTGACCTCCTCGGCGGACAGCCCCGGGTAGGTCGTCCCGCGGCGCGCTCGCCGCCGGTCGTTGGCCCAGGCGAACACCTCGGCCGCCTCGACCAGGACCACGCACGGCACCGCGAGCAGCAGCATGCTGATCGGGTCGGGGCTGGGCGTCGCCACGGCGGCGAACGCGAACACCAGGAAGATGATCATCCGCCGCCACCTGGCGAACCGCCGGTGCGTGAGCACCCCGGCCAGGTTCAGCAGCACCATGACCAGCGGCAGCTCGAACGAGAGGGCGAAGATCAGCAGCATCGCCAGCGCGTAGCTGAAGTAGGAGTCGATCGAGGGCAGCACGGTGACCCCGCCGGGCGTCAGGCCGAGCAGGAACCGCAGGCCCTTGGTCATCGCGAAGTAGGCGATCACCGCCCCGGCCGCGAACAGCGGCACGGCAGCCCCGGTGAAGAAGTAGGCCCAGCGCCGCTCCCTGGCGTGCAGCCCCGGCGCGACGAACGCCCACAGCTGGTAGAGCCAGACCGGCGAGGAGACCACGGCGCCGAACGCGATGGCCATCTTGAGCTGGAAGAACAGGGGGTCGAACAGCCCCGGCGCGTACAGCTCGCAGCGATGCCCGGGCAGCCGGAACGGGTTCACGATGCGCTGCGGCAGCCGGCAGTAGGGCGCCTCGATGAACGCGAAGATGTGCTGGCGCAGGTACCAGCCGAGCACGGCGCCGGCGGCCACCGCGAGCAGCGCCTTGAGCACCCGGCTGCGCAGCTCGCGGATGTGCTCCATGAGCGGCATCCGCGCCTCGGGATTGTCGGCGAGGCGGCGGCGCAGCCGGAAGCGCCGGCCGGCGGGGCTCCCGGGCGCGCCGCCGGCCATGCCATCCCCGCGAGCCGACATCACCGGCCCCGGGCTCAGGAAGAGGTGCTGTCGCCGGCCGGCTCGGCCGCGCCCGCCTGGGCCATCCCGTTCCCGGCGGCGCCGTTCCCGGCGGCACCGCCGGCCGGCTGCCGCTGCAGCTCGGCGACCTGCCGCTGGAGCTCGGCGATCTGCGCCTGGGCCGGGTCGGCCGCCGGCAGCCGGGCCGGCGCCTGCGGCGCGGCGTCCTTCTCGTCCTCCAGGCCCTTGACCGACCGCCGGAAGATGTGCAGGGACTTGCCGAGTGCCTGGGCCGCCCCTGGCAGCCGTGTCGAGCCGAACAGGAGCAGCACCACGATGAGCAGGATGATGATGTGTGGTGCGCTGGGATCGAACATGTTGGGTCCCCATTCAGTCGGGGAGCATCACCGCGCCGGCCCGCCCGGCCTGCCTGCCCGCGGCGGATCGGCGGCCCCGGTGCTGCCCGTACCGAATTGTACATGCGCGGCCACCCCTGGCCGAGCCGGCGGCGCCCGCGAGCAGGGCGTCCGCAGCCGCGCGGGCTGGGCGGCGCGACAGGCGCCCGCTCAGGAATACTGGGCCAGCGCGGCGGCCGCCGCCTGCGCGACCTCCCGCGCCAGCGACCCCGGCTCGGCCACCCGGCCGTCCTCGCCGAGCCGCAGCGCGAGCCGGCGGACCCAGCCGGTGTCCGGGGTGCGCAGCACCACCCGGAGCCTCCCCTCGCCGAGCTCAGCGACCTCCTCGCACGGATAGTACTCGCTGACCCACCGTCCCGCGGCGGACAGCTCGAGCACCACCCGCACATCGCCCGGCGCTGGCCGGTACAGCGGCCCGGAGTCCACGTCCACGGGCTCGGCCCCCTCGGGGACCTGCGCGGGCACGTCCAGCACCGTCACGCCGAGCACCCGGTCGAGCCGGAACAGCCGGACCGCCTCCGCCCGGCGGCACCACGCCTCCAGGTAGGAGCGGCCCTCGACGACGAGCAGCCGCATCGGGTCGGCGTCCCGCTCGGTCGCCTCGTCCCGGCCGGGCACGTAGTACGTCAGGTGGACCCGGCGCCGCCGGCGCAGCGCGTCGGCGACGCGGGCCTGCACGTCGGCCGGCGCCCGCCCGTCCATGTGCACGGCGACCTGGGCGCTCGGCGCGGCGGCCTCGCCCGCGGCCGCCTCCAGCTTGGCGATCGCGCGGCGCAGCGCCGAGCGGTCCTGCGGCCCGGGCAGGTCAGCGAGCAGCCGCAGGGCCACCAGGAGCGCGCTCGCCTCGTCGGGGGCCAGGCGCAGCGGCCGGGCGACCGGGTCGGCCTCCCGGACCGTGATCTCGCCGCCCTCGTAGGACAGGTCGATCGGGCAGTACGGGTCGGGCGAGCGCAGTTCCACGCACCACAGCAGGTTCAGGTCGTCGACCAGCTCGGCCTCGGTGATGCCGAACGCCGCCGCGGTCTCGGCGAGCCCGGTTGCGCTCCGGCTGGTCACGTACGGCACGAGCGCGAGCAGGCGCTGCAGCCGGCCGATCGCGGCCGGGGGCCGGCCCGCCCGGCCCGGCCCCCGGCCGGCGACCGCCTCGCCGCTCACCCCGCCGCTCCCTTGAGCCGGCCGATCACGGCCTCCCGCAGGTCCGGCGGGCCGAGCACGACCACGTCAGCGCCGAACGAGGCGATGTAGCCGGCGTACCAGCCGCAGTCGGTGAACGGCGCGTCCACCCTGTCCCAGCCGGGGTGCCCGGAGTCGGGCCGGTCGGACACCGCCCGCCGGCGCAGCCCGAAGCCGGCGCCCTGCCGGACGCGCAGCGCCGCGGTGCGCACCGGCGGCGGCGCGCCGTCCCACGCCCGCACCGACTCGCGCACGTCGGTGCCCTCCGGCACGGTGACCGACCCCGCGGGCCCGATGAACATGACCGGCCCGGTGATGCGGCTCAGCCGGAACACCCGCTCCTGCCCGCGGTCCCGGTCGAACCCGACGACGTACCAGCGCCCGTGGCGGTTCACCACGCCCCACGGCTCCAGGTTCCGCGCCTGCGGCCCGGGCCGGCCCGGCGCCTGGTAGGGGAACGTCACCGGGCGCCGGTCACGCACCGCCCGCCACAACGGCCCGAACGCGGCCTCCCCGGCGGGCAGCCGGGGCTCGATGCCGGGCTGGGTGGACTCCTCGGCCTCCACGCCGGCCGCCCGGAGCTTCATCAGGCCGCCGGCCGCCGCTCCCGCCAGCTCAGCCTGCCGCCAGACCCGCGCGGCCAGGCCGAGCACCGCGGCCTCGTCCGGCTCGAGCACGATCTCGGGCAGCTCGTAAGCCTGGCGCGGGATCCGGTAGCCCACCTCCTCCTCCGGCCCGGCGGGGCCCGTCTCCAGCGGGATGCCGAGCTCGCGCAGCTCGTCCTTGTCACGCTCGAACATCCGCTTGAACGCCTCGGGCGACGACGGGTAACCGGGCACCGCGTCCCGGATCTGCCAGGCGGTCAGGTACCGCCGGGCCGACAGCAGGCAGACCACCAGGCTCAGCAGCCGCTCGGTCTTCTGCCTCGACATCGCGCCATCCCTCAGCACCGCCATGCCCCGCGGGTTCGACGGTACCGCGTCCGCGCGCCCGCGTGGCCGGTTGCCGCGGGTTCGGCGCTAGCCTTCGGTGGTGATCAGGTGGCAGGCCGGGGTGGTGACGGCGGCCGGGCGGGAGTGGGCGGGGGCGCTCGAGCTCGAGGTGACGGCCGGCGGGGCGGCGGTCCGCGCGCTGGCCTACCCGGAGCTGACCGGGCGGCCCGAGCCAGGCGACCGGGTGCTGCTCAACGTCACCGCGCTGGAGATGGGCCTGGGCACCGGCGGGTACGCGCTGGTGATCGCCGTCCCCGGCCGGCTCCCGGCCAGCCGCGGCGGGCCGGCCGGCCCGGGCGGTCCCGGCCGCCTGGTCAAGGCCCGGTACACGCCGCTCCAGGCGGCCGTCGCCGGCGCCGAGGAGCAAGGCAGCCCCTGGCACGAGGCGCTGCGCGAGGCCGACGACCTCGGGGGGATGCCGGTCGTGGTGGCGGACCTGCACTCGGCGCTGCCGGCCGTGCTTGCGGGCTTCTTCGGTGAGCGGGCAGGCGGGGCCGGACCGGGCGCCCGGCCCGGTGAGGCGGCCGCGAGCCGGGCGGCCTACCTGATGCTGGACGGCGGGGCGCTGCCGGCCTGGTTCTCCCGGACCGCGGCGGCGCTGCGCGAGGCAGGATGGCTGGCCGGGACGGTCACGACCGGGCAGGCGTTCGGCGGGGATGTCGAGGCGGTCACCGTGCACAGCGGCCTGCTCGCCGCGCGGCACGCGCTCGGCGCGCGGGTGGTCGTGGCCACCCAGGGGCCGGGGAACCTCGGCACCGGCACCCGGTGGGGGTTCTCCGGGGTGGCCTGCGGCGAGGCGGTGAACGCCGCCGCGGTGCTCGGCGGCCGGCCGGTGGCCTCGCTGCGGGTGAGCCAGGCCGATCCCCGGGAGCGCCACCGCGGCCTGTCCCACCACAGCCTCACCGCCTACGGGCGGGTGGCGCTGGCCCGCGCCGACGTGGTCGTGCCGGACCTGCCCGGGGAGTTCGGCGCCGCCGTCGCCGCCGCGGCCGCGGCGCTCGGGCGGCGGCACCGGCTGGTCCGGGTCGGCGTCGGCGGGCTGCGCGAGGCGCTCGCCGCCTGCCCGGTGCCGCTGTCGACGATGGGACGCGGCCTGGAGGAGGACCCGGCCTACTTCCTGGCGGCCGCCGCCGCGGGCCGCCACGCCGCCCGGCTGGCCGCCGGCTAGGCCGCGGTGCCGGGGCCGGGCGGCTAGGCCGCGGTGCCGGGGCCGGGCGGCTAGGCCGCGGTGCCGACCGGGCGGCTAGGCCGCGGTGCCGACCGGGCGGCTAGGCCGCGGTGCCGAGCACGTCCACGACGAAGACCAGCGTGTCGCTGCCCGTGATGCCCGCCTGCGGCTGCCCTGCTTTGCCGTAGCCCTCGGCGGGCGGGACCACGAGCATGACCCGGCTGCCCACCGGCACGCCGGGCAGGCCGGCGTTCCAGCCGGCGATGACGTGGCCGAGCTGGAACACGGTCGGTGGCGCCGACGGCTGGACCGCCGACGGCCAGTTCTCGTCGAAGACCTTGCCGGTCCGCCAGATCGCGCCGACGTACCGGACGACGACGTCCTGGCCGGCCCGGACCGCCGGGCCGGTCCCCTTGATCAGCGTGACGACGGTGAGCTTGCGCGGCGGCGCGCCCTTGGGGACGGTGATCGACGGCGGGCCGCCGGGCTTGGCGGTGACGGTCGGCAGGGCGCCGCCGCCGTCGCTGACGTGGGCGCCGGCCGCGGACGCGGTCACCGGGTAGGCGGCGATCGGGTCGATCACCCAGACCAGGGTGTCGGAGGCGCCGACGCCGATCTGGGAGTTCCCCGCCGCCCCGTAGCCGTACCTGGGCGGCAGCACCGCGAGCACCCGGCTGCCGACGCGCTGGCCGGCCATCGCCTTCTGCAGGCCGGTCAGGCCGATCTGGACCGGCAGGCCCTGAGGGGTGGTGGAGTAGGTGGAGTACAGCAGCCGGTGCGTGGCGCCGTGCCAGACGTAGACGGCGAAGTTCGCGACGTAGTCGTCCTTCACGGTGAGCACGGGCCCGTGGCCCGGGTCGACGGTCCTGACCACCAGGTTGCCGCTGGCGGGCCGGGCCGGGATGCGCACGGTCGGCGCCTTGCCGACGGCTCCGGAGACCACGACCGAGTCGTTGGCGTTCGAGGCCGGAGAGGAGCACCCGGCCACCGCCGCGGTCACGGCGAGCGGGGCAACGAGCGCGAGGGCGAGGCGTCGCATGGTGGTCCTTGGGTCGTGGATCGGCCTCTGGCCAGCCTACCGGGCCGCCCGGGCGCCCGGGGCACCGCGCCGCGCCCGGGCGCGCCGTCAGGTCCCGGGCGGCGCGGGCACCGGGGCCGGCGGCGCGCCCGGCGGCGACCTCGGCGCGGGCGGGGAGCCGGCGGCCAGCCGGGCGAGCAGGTTCCGGCCGTAGGCGAGGATCGTGTAGCGGCCCAGGTCGTAGATCCTCGACGGCTGCCCGAAGGTCTGCCGGACCGAGGCGGCCGTCATGTAGCGGCCGAACCCGGGTGGCGGGGGGACCAGGACGACGAACGTCGCGATCGCCGTCCGCGGGTCGTACCAGGCCGTCCGCACCTCCCAGTAGTCGGCAGTGACCCGGGTGCCGTCGGCGAGCGCGGAGCGGAGCCTGACCGCCCCGCCTGAGTCAAGGGTGACCACGTTGGCGTCCCAGTACCCGGCCAGGCCGTCGTCGAGGTGGTGCGCGGCCAGCCAGGAGGCCAGCACGGCGCCGTCCGGCGGGGCAGGCGGGGCGGTGACTGCCTGGCCGAGGCTGACCAGGTAGGCGAGCAGGACCGCGGCGGCCGCCGGGAGCAGCCGCAGCGCGGCCAGCCGCCCGGCCAGCACCCGGCCTGCCAGGGCGGCGCCGAACGGGAGCACGGCGGTGATGTCCCGGGCCGACGCCAGGTCGACGGCGCGCGTTCCGAGCACGTAGGCGGCCAGCACGCACGCCACCCCGGCCGCGAGCAGCTGCGAGGCCAGGTCAGCCCGGCCGAACCGGCGGATGGTCGCGCAGGTCGCCCAGGCGGCCAGGGCGAGGCCGGCCAGGTGGGCGCCGGCGAGCGCGGCGGCCGGGCCGGCCGGCTGGCCGAGGAAACCCGCCCCGAACAGCATCAGCAGCCCCCGGCCGGCGATCAGGGCATCGGCCGGCACCTCGCCGGCGGTGGCGAGCATGGGCGAAACCGGCCAGACCCGGAACCCCCCGGCGCCGGCGATCAGGCTGAGCGTGCCCGCCGCCGCGGGGACGGCGGCCAGCCCGGCGAGCGCCAGGCCGATGCCCGGGGCGGCGTCCCGCCACCGGGCGCCGTCCGCCACCCTGGCGCGGTAGGCGCGGATCAGCCCGGTCACGGCCATCGGCGCGACGCCGGTGAACAGCACGATCCCGTCGGCGACCAGCGCCCAGGCCAGCACCGCCCAGGCCGCGGCGAGCGCCCACCAGCGGCGCGGCGCCCGGTCGAGCAGCGCGATCGCGGCCAGCACCGGGATCGCGCTCCCGGTGTGGTCGGGCGAGCCGAGCAGCACGGAGACGGCGGCGCCCGGCTGCGGCGCGAGCATGACGCCGGCGGCGACCAGGCAGCGGGTCAGGGCGGCCCTGTCGCTCGCGCGGCCCTTGGCGACCGCGGCGGCGAGCAGCACCAGCGCGGTGTAGGTCAGCGCGCTCGCCACGTGCACCACGGCGGGAGTCAGCCCGCGCAGCCGCTCGATCAGCATGTACTCGGGCAGCTCAGTGGTGTAGAACGACACGTCGGACAGCTGCCAGCCGTGCAGCAGCAGGTTGCCGTGGAGCATGTCCCAGGCCTGCAGGGCGTTGGACGCGCCGTCGGAGGTGACCGGCGTGGTCCGCGCGACGTGCAGGTAGCACACGGCGAGCGTCACCGCGGCAAGCGCCCAGCCTGCGGCGGCGGCCGCGACGTGGCGGGCCCGGGACGCGCTGCGGCCCGCCCGGACGGCGGCGCGGCCACCCCGGACGGCGGCGCGGCCACCCCGGACGGCGGCGCGGCCACCCCGGACGGCGGCGCGGCCACCCCGGACGGCGGCGCGGCCCGCCCAGGCGGCGGCCCGCGCGGTCGCGCCGGCCGCGGCGTACGCGACCACGCCGGCGGCGACCCCGGCGGCGACGGACCCAGCCATGCCGATGGCCAGGACCGCCCGGAAGGCGGCGGCCAGCCGCCTGAGGACGGCCGCGGTCTTCCCGGCGGCCGCCGCGGGCTCGCCTGCCCCGGCCGCGGGCCGGTCGGCCACGGCCGGCCGGCCGTGGCCCGCGCTCACAGCAGCCCCGCCGCCATCGCGTCGGCGACCCAGGCGATCACCTCGTCGAGGACCCGCTCCAGCGGCGTCGTCGCGGTGAAGCCGAGCACCCGGCGCGCCTTGGCCGTGTCGGGAACGCGCCGCTGCACGTCGCCGGGGTAGGGCGGCTCGGACGCCAGCCTGGGCGGGTCGTCCGGCCCGCGGACCTTCCGCCAGATCATCGCGGCCAGCTCGGCGACGGTGGTGCCCCGGTCGCTGGCCAGGTTGAAGTCCTCCCCGGCGGCGTCCGGATGCTCCATCGCCGCGACGATCCCCCGCGCCAGGTCACCGCCGTAGGTGTAGTGCCGGACCTGGCTGCCCGAGCCGAGGATGCGCAGCGGGTCCTCCCCGGCCAGCACCCGGCGGGCCAGGTCGGGCACGACGTGCCCGGTGGCGAGCCGCAGCGTGCCGGCGTCCCTGGCCGGCCGGACCTCCCCCGTGCCGACGCAGTTGAACGGCCGGACGATCGTGAACGGCAGGCCGTACTGGTCGCGGGCGGCCCGCGCGAAGTACTCGACGGCCAGCTTCTGGAAGCCGTAGGCGGTGGCCGGCGGCGGGATCACGCGCTCGTCGCCTTCCCGCGACGGCCAGGAGCGGGCGCTCTCGTAGACCATCGACGAGGACAGGAACGTCACCTTCCGCAGCCGTCCCCGCCGACGGGCGGCGATCGCCGCGTCGCAGGCCGCGGCGGTGAGCCGCTCGTTGGCGGCGAGCAGGTCATAGGGGTAGGCGTGGATGTAGCCGATCCCCCCGACCATCGCCGCGCCGGCGATGAAGTGGTCGCAGTCGGCGAGCAGGCCGGCCAGCAGCCCGGCATCGGCCGCGTCCCCGCGGACCAGCTGGTAGCCCGCGCGGCCGGCGTGGGCCGGGCGCACCTGGCCGTACTTGGAGAAGTTGTCCACGCCGCGGACAAGGTAGCCGCGGGAGAGCAGCTCGCCGACCACGTAGCCGCCGATGAACCCGGCCGCGCCGGTCACCAGCACCCGCCCGGTCACTGCAGCGCCTCCCCCGCTCGCGGGACGGCCTCCCCCGCTCGCGGGACGGCCTCCCCCGCTCGCGGGACGGCCTCCCCCGCTGCCGGGCCAGGCCTGCCCTCGCGGGCTGCCCCCCCGGAGCGCGGGCCAAGGGGCGGGCCGAAGCAGCGGCGGTACCAGCGCAGGTACTCGGGCAGCCAGGCGATCAGGCGGAACGCCGATTCCCCCGGGCGGCGGTCCACCCAGGTCGTCGGCAGCTCGGCGACCGGCCGGCGCAGGCGGTGCGCCTTGGCGGTCAGCTCGATGCCGACGGCGAACCCCCGTGTGGTCTCGATCCCGACCTCGCGCACGAACGCGGTCGAGTACGCCTTGAACGAGTTCGTGGCGTCGCTGGTGCCCGTCCCGGCCAGCAGCCGCAGGGACCGGCCGGCCAGGCGGGACAGCGCCCGCTTGACTGCCGGCCCGCCGACCTGCCGGCCGCCCGGGGCGTACCGCGACGCGGCCGCCACGACCGCGCCGGCATCCACGAGGGCGGCCAGCGCGTCGATCTGGCCCACGTCGTCGCTGCCGTCCGCCATCGTCACCACGGCGACCCGGCCGCGCGCCCGGTCCAGGCCGTACCTGATCGCCTGCGCCGGCCCTGGCCCGTACCCGCCGACCAGGCAGCGGACGCTCAGGCCGGCCGGGGCGTGTCTGCGCACCGCGGCGACGGTCGGGTCGTCGGGAGCGTCGACGACGACGAGCACCTCGCACCGCGAGCGCACGGTGGCGCCGATGGCGCCGAGCACGGCGGGCAGGCGCTCGGCCTCGTTCCGGGCCGGGATCACCACCGTGACGGCGGGCCCGGTCACACCAGGACCCCCCGGCCGAGCAGGTTCCAGATGTCGGCGACCGGCTTGTCGGTCCGCAGCGCGCGGTAGCAGGGGTGCGGCGCCGCGATCACCAGCAGGTCGGCACGACCGAGGACGTCCGCCAGCGGCAGCAGGCCCGGGCCGGTGACCAGCGGGTCGGTGCGCAGCACCGCGCGGCACCGGTCCGCGAGCAGGCCAGCGAGCGGCGCGGCCAGGCTCCCCCGGGTGTCGGCGCAGCCGCCCTTGAACGCGACGCCGAGCACGCCGACGGTCATCGCGGCCAGCTCGTAGCGCCGTTCCAGGCGGCGGACCAGGTATCCGGGCAGGCCCTCGTTCACCGCGATCGCGGCCCGCCCCAGGGCGAAGTCCCCGCCGTGCGCGGCGGCCAGGGCGGCGGTGTCCCCGGGCAGGCATGGCCCTCCGGCCAGGCCCGCCGGGGGCAGGCCGGCGGCGCGCGGGTATCCGAGGGCCACCCCTCGGCGGATCCGCTCGTAGTCCAGGCCCAGGTCGCTGGCGATCATGTACAGCTCGTTGGCGGCCGCGAAGCTGAGGTACCGCCAGGCGTTCGCGGCGAGCTTGGCGACCTCGGCCTCCTCCGGCGTCATCGGAACGATCGCCGGGGCCAGGGAGGCGAAGAGCCGACTGGCCCGTTCCTGGCCCCGGGCCGTCCGGCTGGCCACGATCTGCGGCAGCTCCCGCAGCTCGGCCAGGGCCGCGCCCTCAGCCAGGCGCTCCGGGCAGTAGGCGACGTCCACGTCGATCCCGAGCCGGGCGATGAGCTTCTCGGCGCCCGCGGTCGCACCCGGCGGCACCGTGCTGCGCAGGATCAGCGCCTGCCCGTCGCGCAGGTGCGCCGCGCAGCCGCCGAGCGCCTGCCGGACCGGCCCGGCGACCACGACGATGACGTGCTCGGCGCAGGCCACCACCGCGGGATCGGCGCTGGCGGCCAGCTGGCCCGCGGCGAGCGCCCGCCGCAGCGCGGCCGCCAGGCCGGGCTCGTCGGCCGGAGCCACGCCGGCCCGTACCGCGCGCACGGCGGGGGCGCTGACGTCATGGACCACGACGCGCCAGCCGGCGTCCGCCAGGGCGACCGACAGCGGCAGCCCGACGTGCCCGCATCCCCCGACGACCGCGACGTCATGACGGAAGTGCCCACCACGGCCCACTGAGAACCGCCCCCCGACCCGTGTCCCCTGACCCCGTTGCCGCCGCTCCCCCGGCGACACACAGACTCTAGCCAGGTCCCGCCGGGCGCGGGCGGCGGACGGCGATTCGCCCGCCGGGCGCGGGCGGCTCTGCCGGGCCGCCGCTACATCCCGGCGATCAGCTTCTCGACCCGCTCGTCCACGGAGCGGAACGGGTCCTTGCACAGCACGGTCCGCTGCGCTTGGTCGTTGAGCTTGAGGTGGACCCAGTCCACCGTGAAGTCCCTCCGGCGCTCCTGGGCGCGCCTGATGAAGTCGCCGCGCAGCCGCGCCCTGGTCGTCTGCGGCGGCACCGACTTCGCCTCGAAGATCGCCAGGTCGTGGCAGACCCGCTCGACCGCCCCGCGCCGCTGCAGCAGGTAGTACAGGCCGCGGCCGCGGTGCACGTCGTGGTAGGCCAGGTCAAGCTGGGCCACCCGGGGCGAGGACAGCGGCAGGTCGTGCTTGGCCCGGTAGCGCTCGATGAGCTGGTACTTGGTCACCCAGTCGATCTCCCGCGCGACCAGGTCGAGGTCGCCGCTGTCCACCGCCCGGATCGCCCGCTCCCACAGGTCGAGCACCCGGGCGGTGACCTTGTCGCCGCCCCGCAGGTCGATGAACGCGCGCGCCTTCGCCAGGTACTCCTGCTGGATCTCCAGCGCGCTCATCTCCCGGCCGCTGGCCAGGCGCACCTTGCGCCGGCCGGTCATGTCGTGGCTGACGTCCCGGATCGCCCGGATCGGGTTCTCCAGCGTGAGGTCCCGCATCACCGTCCCGGCCTCGACCATCCGCAGCACGAGGTCGGTGGAGCCGACCTTCAGCAGCGTGGTGGTCTCGCTCATGTTCGAATCGCCCACGATCACGTGCAGCCGCCGGAACCGCTCGGCGTCGGCGTGCGGCTCGTCGCGGGTGTTGATGATCGGCCGGGAGCGGGTGGTGGCCGACGAGACCCCTTCCCAGATGTGCTCGGCCCGCTGGCTGACGCAGTACACCGCGCCGCGCGGGGTCTGCAGGACCTTGCCGGCGCCGCAGATGATCTGCCTGGTGACCAGGAACGGGATGAGGATGTCGGCGAGCCGGCCGAACTCGCCGTGCCTGGCCACGAGATAGTTCTCGTGGCAGCCGTAGGAGTTGCCGGCCGAGTCGGTGTTGTTCTTGAACAGGTAGATGTCCCCGGGGATGCTCTCCTCGCGGAGCCGGCGGTCGGCGTCGACCAGCAGGCCCTCCAGGATCCGCTCTCCCGCCTTGTCGTGGGTGACCAGGTCGACCAGGTTGTCGCACTCGGGCGTGGCGTACTCGGGGTGGCTGCCCACGTCCAGGTAGAGCCGGGCTCCGTTGCGCAGGAACACGTTGCTGCTGCGCCCCCAGGAGACCACGCGGCGGAACAGGTACCTTGCCACCTCGTCCGGCGAGAGCCGGCGCTGCCCGCGGAACGTGCAGGTGACGCCGTACTCGTTCTCCAGCCCGAAGATCCGCCGGTCCACCGGTGCTCAGCTCACCAGTCGACCGCGATGTACTTGGCCTCGGTGAACTCAAGCAGGCCCCAGTGGCCGCCCTCGCGGCCCAGGCCGGACTGCTTGACCCCGCCAAACGGGGCGGCGGGGTCGCTGACCACGCCGCGGTTGATGCCAACCATCCCGGACTCCAGGGCCTCCGAGACCCGCAGCGCGCGCCGGAGGTCCGCGGTGTAGACGTAGGAGACCAGGCCGTACTCGGTGGCGTTGGCCATCGCGATCGCCTGGTCGGTGTCGGTGAACCGGACGATCGGGGCGACCGGGCCGAAGATCTCCTCGGACAGGATCGCCGCGGTCGGCGGGACCTGGTCAAGCACGGTCGGCGCGTAGAAGTAGCCCCGCCGGTCCGGCGCGACCCCGCCGGTGACCACCCGGCCGCCCTCCTTCGCGGCGCCCTCGACCAGCGTCGCCACCTTGGACCTGGTGTCGGCGTTGACCAGCGGCCCGACGTCGGTGCCGTCCTGCAGGCCCGGCCCCACGGTGAGCGCAGCCAGGCGGGCGGCGAACCTGGCGGAGAACTCCTCCGCGACGGACTCGTGCACGTAGAACCGGTTCGCCGCGGTGCACGCCTCGCCGCCGTTGCGCATCTTGGCGATCATCGCGCCGTCCACGGCGGCATCGACGTCAGCGTCGCCGAAGACCAGGAACGGCGCGTTGCCGCCGAGCTCCATCGAGCAGTTCGTGACCGTGCCGGCCGCCGCGCGCAGCAGCACCCGCCCCACCTCGGTGGAGCCGGTGAAGGAGAGCTTGCGCACCCTCGGGTCGGCGAGCATCGCCGCGACCACCGGTCCGGCGGTGGCGGTGGTCACCACGTTGACCACGCCGTCCGGAACGCCGGCCTCGCGCAGGATCGCGGCGACCGCCAGGGCGGACAGCGGCGTCTCCTTGGCCGGCTTGAGCACCACCGTGCATCCTGCCGCCAGTGCGGGGCCGATCTTGCGGGTGGCCATAGCGGCCGGGAAGTTCCACGGCGTGACCAGCACGGCCACGCCGACCGGCTGGTGCAGCACCAGTATCTTGTTGGCTCCCGAGGGCGCGGTGGTCACCATGCCGTCCAGGCGCACCGCCTCCTCGGCGAACCAGCGGAAGAACTCGGCGGCGTAGGTGACCTCGGCCCTCGCGTCCTTGAGCGCCTTGCCGTTCTCCAGCACCATCAGCCGGGCGAGCTTCTCGGCGTCGGCGATCATCAGCTCGTAGGCGCGGCGCAGGCACTCGGCCCTGGTCCGGGGCGGGGTGGCCGACCAGCCGGGCAGCGCGGCGTGCGCGGCGGCGACCGCGTCCAGGGCGTCCTCCACGGTCGCGTTGGCGACCTCGGCGATCGGGTCCTCGGTTGCCGGGTCGATGACCGGGAGCACCCCGGCCCGCCCGGCCGACCACTGCCCGCCGATCAGCAGCTGCGTCGGCGCGTTCATCCCCGTCATGCCCGCAAGGTCGGCGGCCACGGTCCCCTCCCAGTTCTCGCCCGTGCGCGGGGCGGCGGCGCGCCCTCGCATGCCCGACATTACCAACGTCGCGTGTCATACCCCGCCGGGGCCGCGGTCAACGGGTGTGCGACACGAAGGTAGGGATCCAGGGTAAGTGCAGGTTGCGGTCCTAGTCTGGAAGTGCTTTAACTTCCAGACTAGGAGGAGCCGTGACCGAGCCGTCCCTGCCCGAGCTGGAGCAGCAGCGGGCACAGCTGTTTGAGCGGCTGGCCGCGACCGGGGACATGCGGCCGGGCAGTGTCAACGCCACCTACCGCAGGTGCGGCAAGCCGAACTGCGCGTGCGCCCGCCCGGGTCATCGGGGCCACGGGCCGCGGTGGCTGTGGACCCGGTCGGCCGGCGGCAGGACCCGCACCCGCCAGCTGTCGTCCGGCGAGCTGGACAAGGTGCGCGCCGAGCTGGAGAACTACAGGGAGTTCACGGCCCTCAGCGAGCAGATCGTGGAGGTGAGCGAGGCGATCTGCGAGGCCAGGCCGGTGCTGGCCGCCGGGCTGGCCGGTGAGCCAGCGGGCCAAAGAAAGGGCTCCGCGATCAGCTCGCCGCAGCGCTTGCGGCGGAGGCAGCCGCCGAGATAGCGCGGCTAGCCGCAGAAGCAGCCCGTGCGCTGGGCGCCGGGGACGGGCTGGAGGCGGTGGAGCTGGCGATCCGCACGGCGATGCTCAAGCTGGGCGGCCGGTTGCTGGAGGGCCTGCTGGACATCGACGACGGCCACCGCGGCCCGCGGGCCGGGTGCGGCAGCGGCCACGACGCGGAGTTCGTCTCCTACCGGGACAAGACCATCGACACCGTGGTCGGCCCGGTCCGGATGCGCCGGGCCTGGTACCACTGCGCCGCCTGCAGGCATGGCCTGGCTCCCCGGGACGACGAGCTCGCGGTGACCAGCGCGTCGCTGTCTCCCGGCCTGGCCAGGATGACTGCCCGGGCGGCTGCGGCAGTGCCGTTCGCCAGGGCCGCCGGCCTGCTTGCCGAACTCGCCGGCATCCAGCTGACCGTCAAGCGCATCGAGCGCTCAGCCGAGGCAGCCGGCACCATGGCTGCGGCGGTCCTGGCCGCCGAGTCCGCTGCGATCCGCGCCCGCCGGGTGATTCCCGCCCCTCCGCCGGCCCCGGTACCGGACATGCTCTACATCGCCGTCGACGGCACCGGCGTGCCCATGGTCCCGGCCGCCACCCGCGACCGCGCCGGCAAGGCAGAAGACGGCCGGGCACGCACCCGCGAGGTCAAGATGGCATGCCTGTTCACCCAGACCACCACCGATGATGACGGCTTCCCTGTCCGTGACCCGGGCTCGGCCACCTACCTTGCCACCTTCGACCCCGCTGAGCCGTTCGGCCAGCTGGTGAGCGCGGAGGCCCGGCGCCGCGGCAGCGAGCACATCCGCCAGCTGGTCATGCTCGGCGACGGCGCGGTCTGGATCTGGAACCTCGCCGACGAGCTGTTCCCCGCCGCCACCCAGATCGTTGATCTCTACCACGCCCGCGAGCACGTGCACGAGCTGGCAAACCTGGCCGCCCGGCTGCTGGCCGGCCACCGCGACGACTGGCTCGCCGAACGGCTAGAAGAACTCGACGCCGGGGACATCCCAGCCCTGCTAGCCGCCGGCCGCGACCTTCGATTCACTGGCTCCCTGGCCCGCGAACGCGACAAGGCCCTGCACTACTTCGACGCCAACGCCCACCGGATGCGCTACCGGCACTTCCGCACGCTCGGCATGTTCATCGGCTCAGGCACCGTCGAAGCCGCCTGCAAATCCGTCATCGGCCAGCGGCTCAAGCTCTCCGGCATGCGCTGGAACATCCCCGGCGCCACCGGCATCGCCACCCTGCGCTGCCAGGAAGCCAGCAACCGCTGGGAGCAGATCTGGCAGCGACCCCACAGCCAGACCCCGCCCGCCAACCTCACCGCGCATGCGAGCTGATCTTGCTACCTACAAAACTGGCGCGCACCCGCGGTCAACGGCCGGTCCCGCCGGGGCCGCCCGGGCCGGGCGGGCTCCCGCCGGGCGGCCTGCGGTCCTCCGGCCGCTTCGGCGGTGCGGCGGCGAGCCGTCCAGGCCGGCGCGGCCCGGACCACAGGGCGGGCGGCAGGTCCAGGTGGCGGGCCAGCTGGTAGGCGGCGGACTCGTAGTTGACCCGCCAGCCGTGGAAGTGCGGCCAGGCGTCGTCTGCGGACCGCTCGGCCCGCCAGCCCGCGTCCCGCAGCCACCGCACCGCCTCGTCGAACTCGGCCCGGGTCAGCTCGATCGGGTCGCCCGGCGAGGGGTCGCCGGGCACTGCCATGCCGAGGTTGCGCGCCAGCTTGCGCAGGGTGAGGTACCCGACGCGGAGCAGCGGGCGGGCCTCGTACGGGGCCGAGCCGGGGTTGAGCGCCAGGTGCAGGGCCGCCGCGTCGAGCACGGCGAGCAGCGAGAGCAGCCAGGAGGTAGCCGGGTCGGGCGAGCGGAAGTAGACCAGCGTCCGGTAGCTGACATGGCTCTCCGACAGGTCCGCCGCCCACTCGGTCCACCGGGCGTACAGGCCGGGCAGCGTCTCGGAGTTGTCGATCAGCGCCTGGCGGGCGAGCAGCTCCGGGCCCCACGGTGGCGCCCCGGCCAGCGCCTCCAGCATCGCGACCAGCGTCTCCCGGCGGTTGTAGGCGGCGTAGAGCAGCGGCAGGTAGGAGATCAGCAGCGCGAGCACGGCCAGGCCGGACGCCGCGGCCACGAAGACGACCGCGACCGAGCCGGGCGCAGCCGGGACCGCGAACCCGAGCGTGAACAGCGCCGACCCCGACTCGCGCAGCGCCGCCGGGAAGCCGCCCGCCAGCGGCCACAGCACTAGCGCGAACCCGAGCAGCAGGCAGGCCAGCCAGGTGCCGAGCAGGCCGAGCAGGAACGCCGGCGGCCCGGCGGCGAGCACCCGCTCCCGGCGGGCCAGGTCGTCGATCCGCGCGGTGAGCAGCCAGAAGAACCTGTTGACAGCGGCCGCGAGCAGGTCGTTGAGCCGCGTGCGGGTGGCGCGCGGGATCAGGAAGGTCGTGATCACGCTCGCCGCGGTCAGCCCGAGCAGCGCGACGCCGCAGGCCAGGCCGGCCCAGGCGATCACCGGCCCGGTTAGCCGCCGGCCCCGCCGTCCCCGGCGGGCGGCCTGGCCTGCTCGCCGCCGGGCGGCGCCGTCCCGCCGCGGCCGGCCGTGGCGCTTCCGCCATCCGGGGCGCCGCTTCCGCCCACCGGCTCGGCACCCTCCCCTCCGGCCGCCCCTCCCCCGGCCGCCTCCCCCTCGGCGGCCACGGCCGGGGCAGCCGCCGTCGCCTCGGCGAGCAGCGCCTCAAGCGGGGCGCCGGCGATCCGGCGGAACGTGCGGTGATCCCGGCCCCGCTCCAGGACGGCCACCTCGAGCTGGCCGGCCGTGATCTCCGCCCGGTCCCCGTTGGCCTGGGCCTGCAGGCCGGCGATCGCGACCGCCAGCGCGTCGCTCACCGACGCGCCCTCCACGTACCGTTCCTTCAGCACGGCGGAGATCTTGTCCGCCTGGCCGCCCATCGCACCGTAGCCGTGCTCGTCGTTGACCGAGCCGTCGAAGGTGATCCGGTAGATCTGGTCCTCCGCCGGGGTCTCGCCGACCTCGGCGACCACGATCTCGACCTCGAACGGCTTGGGGCTGTCGGTGAAGATCGTCCCGAGCGTCTGCGCGTACCAGTTGGCGAGGCCGCGCGCCGTCACGTCCTGGCGGTCGTACTGGTAGCCGGTCAGGTCGGCATGGCGGACGCCCGCCTTGCGCAGCGCCTCGTACTCGTTGTACCGGCCGACCGCGGCGAACGCGATCCGGTCGTAGATCTCGCTGATCTTGTGCAGCGCGCGGGACGGGTTCGGCGCGACGAACAGGATTCCGCCGTCGTACTGGATCACCACTCCGCTGCGGCCTCGCGCGATGCCCTTGCGCGCGTAGTCCGCCTTGTCCTTCATCGCCTGTTCTGGCGACACGTAGAACGGCATCGACACCGCTGGGCTTCCTCACTCACGTCATCGGCTGGGGCGGGCGGCGGGGCCGGCGCCCCGCCGGGGATGCGCTACCCCGCCGGCCCCGCCGGCCCCGCGGGCTGGCGCAGCGCGGAGGTGGGGCCGTCGGGCGAGCGCATGCGGTCGGCGATCACGGCCTCGGCGACCGCGCCGGACTCGGCGTCGGTGAGCCGCCGGAAGCCGTCGGCGGTGACGGTGACGACCACCGGGTAGATCCGCCTGGTGACGTCGGGGCCGCCGGTCGCCGCGTCGTCGTCCGCCGCGTCGTAGAGCGCCTGCATGCAGGCGAGCACGGCGTCGGCCTGGCTCATCTGGTCGGCGTAGAGCTTCTTCAGGGACCCCCGGGCGAAGACCGAACCCGACCCGATCGAGTGGAACCTGTGCTCCTCGTACCGGCCGCCCGCGACATCGTAGCTGAAGATCCGGCCCGTCCCCCGGTCGGTGTCGTACCCGGCGAAGAGCGGAACCACCACGAAGCCCTGCATGGCGCCGCCGAGGTTGTCCCGGACGATCCGGGCCAGCCGGTTCGCCTTGCCCTCGGTCGACAGGACCCGGCCCTCCAGCTTCTCGTAGTGCTCAAGCTCCACCTGGAAGAGCCTGACCAGCTCCACGCCGATCCCCGCGACGCCGGCGATGCCGATGCAGGAGTACTGGTCGCTGCGGAACACCTTCTCGATGTCCCGCTGCGAGATCATGTTCCCGGCCGTCGCGCGGCGGTCGCCGGCCATGACGACCCCGCCGGCGAACGCGGCGGCCACGATCGTCGTCCCGTGCGGCAGCGCGCCGGGGCCCGCGTCCGCGGCGCCGCCCGCCATCAGCCGGGCGGCCGGCAGCAGGTCCGGCGCCGCGCTCCGCAGGAACTCGGTGAACGAGGACGTGCCTGCCCCCAGGTAAGCGGCGGCCACCGGCCCGGCACTCCAGTCAGCACCCAAGGCGACCCCTTCCACGCGTGCGCGCCTTCGCCACAGACCCTACTGCCAGCGGGTCCCGGCCCGGCCACCGCCCGGTCACTGGCCGCCTTTTTGCACATAGGAGCGGACGAACTCCTCGGCGTTCTCCTCCAGCACCTCGTCGATCTCGTCGAGGATCGCGTCGACGTCGTCGGTCAGCTTCTCCCGGCGCTCCCGGGTCTCCTCCGGCGGCTGCTCGGCCACGTCCTCCTCGTCCTGCCCCCGCCGGCCGGCGTAGCGCTGGCCGCCCGCGTCCTTCGTCGCCATCGCCCAACCTCCATGCTCGTCACCCGGAACCTTAAAGCTATCCTCGCCGGGACGCCCGCCGCCCAATCCAGTCAGCCTGCCCCGCCGGGGACAGCGGCACCCGGGCCCGCCCCGGGCCCGGCGAGCGTCCGGCGCCGCGGGCCTACTTGCCGGTGAGCGCCATCACGAGCTCGGCCGCCGTCGCGCAGCGGTCGATCAGGTCGCCCACGTGCGCCCTGGTCCCCCGCAGCGGGTCCAGCGTGGGAACCCGCTGCAGCGACTCGTGGCCGGGAAGGTCGAAGATCACCGAGTCCCACGAGGCGGCGGCGACCGCGTCGGGGTACTTCTGCAGGCACCTGCCGCGGAAGTACGCCCTGGTGTCCTCAGGCGGCTCGGTGACCGCCCGGCGCACCTCGTCCTCCTCCAGCAGCCGCCCGAACCGGCCGGCCGCGACCAGCCGGTTGTACAAGCCGCGCCCGGCGCGCACGTCGGAGTACTGCAGGTCCACCAGCTGCAGCCGCGGGTGGCTCCAGCCGATCCCGTCCCTGGCGCGGTACCCCTCCGCCAGCTGCAGCTTGGTCACCCAGTCGAGCTCGCCGGCCAGCCGCATCGGGTCCTCGGCCAGCCGCGTGAGCACGGACTCCCACCGCGCGAGCACGTCGGCGGTGAGGTCGTCGACGTCGGGGCCGTACCGGTCCTGGACGTACTTGCGGGCCAGCTCGAGGTACTCCATCTGGACCTGGATGGCGGTGAGCCTGCGGCCGTCCCGCATCGGGATCAGGTGCCGGCAGGACGGGTCGTGCGAGACGGCGCGCAGCTGGGCGACCGGCCCGTCGATGCCCAGGTCCGCGGAGATGAACCGGTCCTCGATCATCGACAGGACCAGGGCGGTGGTGCCGAGCTTCAGGTACGTCGCGATCTCGCTCATGTTGGCGTCGCCGATGATCACGTGAAGCCTGCGGTACCGCTCGGGGTCGGCGTGCGGCTCGTCCCTGGTGTTGATGATCGGCCGCTTCAGCGTGGTCTCCAGCCCGACCTCGACCTCGAAGAAATCGGCGCGCTGGCTGATCTGGAAGCCATCCTGCCTGCCGTCGGCGCCGATGCCCACCCGGCCGGCGCCGCAGAACACCTGCCGGGTGACGAAGAACGGGGTCAGGTGCCTAACGATCTCGCCGAACGGGGTCGCCCGGCTCATCAGGTAGTTCTCGTGGCAGCCGTAGGAGGCGCCCTTGTTATCGGTGTTGTTCTTGTAGAGCTGAATCGCAGGGCTGCCCGGCATCGCGCTCGCGTGGGCGGCCGCCTCCTCCATGACCCGCTCCCCGGCCTTGTCCCACAGCGTCGCCGCGAGCGGGTTGGTGCACTCGGGGCCGGAGTACTCCGGGTGGGCGTGGTCGACGTAGAGCCGGGCGCCATTGGTGAGGATCACGTTCGCCAGCCCGAGGTCCTCGTCGGTGAGCTGGCTGGCGTCGGCCACGTCACGGGACAGGTCGAACCCGCGGGCGTCCCGCAGCGGGTTCTCCTCCTCGAAGTCCCAGCGGGCCCTGCGCGCCCTGGCCGCGGTCGCGTGGTGGTACGCGTTCACCACCTGGGACGAGCTGACCATCGCGTTCGCGCCGGGCTGGCCGGGCACGGAGATCCCGTACTCCGTCTCGATGCCCATGACCCGGCGGACGCTCATGGCTCCCAGCGTAGTGCCGGGCCGGGCGATCGCCTCACAGGTACTGGCCGGTGTTCGGGACGGTGTCGATCGACCGGCCCGCCTCGCCCCCGCTCTTCCCGGAGACCAGGGTCCTGATGTAGACGATCCGCTCGCCCTTCTTGCCGGAGATCCTGGCCCAGTCGTCCGGGTTGGTGGTGTTGGGCAGGTCCTCGTTCTCGCTGAACTCGTCCACGCACGCCGAGAGCAGGTGCGCGACCCGCAGCCCCTTCTGCCCGGTCTCCAGGTACTCCTTGATCGCCATCTTCTTGGCCCGGTCGACGATGTTCTGGATCATCGCGCCGGAGTTGAAGTCCTTGAAGTACAGGACCTCCTTGTCGCCATTGGCGTAGGTGACCTCGAGGAACCTGTTCTCCTGCGTCTCGGAGTACATCCGCTCGACCACCCGCTGGATCATCTCGGCGACCGTGGCCTCGGCCGAGCCGCCGTGCTCGGCGAGGTCGTCCGGATGCAGCGGCAGGTCCGGGACGAGGTACTTGGAGAAGATGTCCCGGGCCGCCTCCGCGTCCGGCCGCTCGATCTTGATCTTCACGTCGAGGCGGCCCGGCCGCAGGATCGCCGGGTCGATCATGTCCTCCCGGTTCGAGGCGCCGATGACGATCACGTTCTCCAGGCCCTCGACGCCGTCGATCTCGCTGAGCAGCTGGGGGACGATCGTGTTCTCC
>JAJPIV010000003.1 GCA_021324595.1 Actinomycetota bacterium
CGACTTCTTCAAGCCCAGCACCAGGGCGGTTTCCTCGTTGCTGAGCTGCTCGAAATGCCGCAGCGTCAGCACCTCGCGGTCGATGGCGTCCATGCGGTTGAGTGCCTCCTGCACTAACAACTTGTGCTCAGCCCGGATGGCCGCCTGGCTGGCGCTGGTCAGGCGGCCGAGCAACTGCTCCGCCAGCGACATCTCCTGGCCGGCGTCGCGCATCTTGGTCCCCAGGTGCGCCCGGTGGAAGTCGGTCAGCTTCTGGCCTGTTACCAACCGCAGTCAGAGGAAGAACGGCAACGGCGGGTCGCGGCCGTAGTCGGCCAACCGCCGGCTGGCTTCGAGGTAGGCCTCCTGGAGCACGTCGGAGGAATCGACGCGCCCCGACAAGCGCCGGTCGAGGCGCAGGCGGATTGTCCGGCGCAGGCGTTCCCGGTAGTGCTCGAACAGCACGGCCGGGGCGTCGGCGTCGCCCGCGCGGGCGCGGCGCAACAGGTCGTCACTCTGGCTGGGGTCGTTTGCCATACTCGGCCTCTATGTACTTATCCGGGAAAGGCACGGCGGCGTCCACAGCACCGGACACATTTTTCAAGCCCCCGCCGTGTCCCTCGCCCGACCCTCAGCGGCAACGGCTCAGCTTGGGCCGGTACGGGGCTGCGCACGTCGGGAAAAACGGTCACACCGGGCAACACGCTTCATTATTTAGAAATGTTGATTGTTTTATGTCCGGAATTTTTGACGAATTTCGATTATTGCAATAGGTAGGCGGAAAGACTCGGAGAGCCTATACGGCCGGCTCCCGTACATTGCCCGCACCACGCAAGTTTGAGAGACTTCGTCCCCCGAGTGCCTTACCCATCCTGCCTACAGTGTTTCGGTCCCTGTTCACCCGTGCTGGCGGAGAGATCGGTCCTGCCGTTGCAAGCCGGGATGGGGGCTTGTGAAAAACCGCCGCGGGCGGGCGACGCACCGACCGGGCATAACCATTGAAGGAGAGTTCGGGATGCACCGGCTTCACAAGGGGACTTCGGCCCCGCCGTCGGAAGCCCCTCCCCTGTCCGCATGGCCGTTCCGACAGGTGTGGGAACATGCCGTGGACGGCATGCGCCTGACCGATGAGCTGGGGCTGGTCCACAAGGTCAACCAGGTTTATTGCGGCCTCGTTGGCAAGCCGCGCGGCGAGCTGGAGGGGCAGCCGTTCACCGTCATCTATGCCCCCGGCCGGCAGGCGCTGGCCATGCGCCAGTACCGGCAGCATTTTGCGGCGCGGACCATCCGGCCGCACGTCCGCCAGAAGGCCACGCTCTGGAACGGCAAGACGGTTTGGCTGGAGATGTCCAATTCCTTCGTGGAGCGGGGGGGCCGGCCGCCGTTGCTGTTCACCATCTTCCGGGATGTGAGCCAGCGCCGTCGCGCGGAGCAATCTCTGCGGCAGGAGCACGACCTGCTGAGGGCGGTCGTGGAGTGGACCCGGGACGCCGTCTTCGTAAAAGACCGCCAGGGCCGGTATGTCCTGACGAATCCCGCGGGCGCCCGCTGCCTCGGGCGGCCGGTCGAGGAGATCCTGGGCGAAGACGATGCGGCGCTGTTCTCGGCCGAGACGGCACGCCGCATCCGGGAAGCGGATCAGCAAATCCTCGCCCGGGGCGAGACGCGCACCTACGAGTGCGCGGGTACGGTGCAGGGCGTCACGCGGACGTTTGACTGCGCGCAAGGGGTCTACCGCGACGCCCACGGCGCGGTCGCCGGCCTGATCGGGGTCGCCCAGGACATCACCGAGCGCCGGCGGGCCGAGGCGTTGTTGGCGACGCAGCAGGCGGTGGTCCGTGCCCTGATCGAAGCCACGGCCCTGTCCGACGCCGCGCCGGCCATACTGCGGGCGGTCGGCGAACACCTCGGCTGGGACCTGGGCGCGCTCTGGGAAGTGGAACGGCACGCCGCGGTGCTGCGCTGCGTCGCGGTCTGGCACGCCGGGACGTGGGACGTGCCCGGGCCGGAACAACTCGGCCGGCTCATGACGTACCCTTCGGGCGCTGGTTTGCCCGGCCAGGTTTGGGCAGGTGGGCAGCCCCTGTGGCTCGCCGACGTTCACGAGGACACCCGGCTGTTGCCCGGCACCCCACTCGCAGCCCGTGGGGAGTTGCACGGGGCCTTCGCCGTGCCAGTCCTGGGCCGGGGAGAAACCCTCGGCGTCCTCGGGTTTTTCAGCCGTGCGGCCCGTGAGCCGGACGCGGCAGTGCTCGACGTGGTAGGTGGCATCGGCAGCCAGATCGGCCAATTCATGGAGAGGGACCGGGCGGAGAAGCTCTTGGATGAGCGGGAAGTGGAGTTCGACCTGGCGCGGGAGATTCAGCAAGGTCTCCTCCCCCGGGCGGTGCCGGCGCCGGCGGGCTTCGCGATCGGCGGGGCGTCGTGGCCCGCCCACAAGGCGGGCGGGGATTACTTCGACGTGATCCCCATGCCCGGCGGCTACCTGGGGATTGTCATCGGCGACGCCAGCGGCCACGGGGTCGGCGCCGCCCTGGTGATGGCGGAGACGCGCGCCTACCTGCGGGCGCTGGCCCTGGACCACAAGGACGTTCGCCGGATCGTCGGCGTCACCAACCGCCGCCTGGCCGAAGACGTCGGCGAGGGCCACTTCGTCACCCTGTTCCTGGCCCGGCTCAACCCCGTGACGCGCTCGCTAATCTACAGCAGCGCCGGCCACTGGCCGGGGTACGTCCTGGACGCCCGGGGCGAAGTCAAGGCGGTCCTGGAAAGCACGGACGGCCCGCTGGGGCTCGACCCGGCGGCCGCCTTCGCCACCGCCCGGGCCGTGATGCTGGAACCGGCCGATTTGATGTTTCTGTACACCGACGGAGTCGTCGAAGCCCTGGCCCCCGACGGCGGCCAGTTCGGCAAGGAACGTGCGCTCCGCCTGGTGGGGAGGCACTACGGGAAGGACCCCGATGCGATCCTGAAGGTCCTTTTTGAAGAGGTGCGCCGGTTCTCCGGGGGAGTTCAAACCGACGATATGACGGCCATCGTGATCAAAGTCGGAGGCCGGGCGGCGGACGGTGGCCGAGGTTAGAGGATTCGCCGTCGCCCTGAGCTGTCCTTTGCTCAGGCGGCCGCACCGGATATTTCCGGAAGTGTTCGCTGCGCCGGCGCCAGGGCACGGCGCTCCCTCCACAGCCAGATGCAGCCGAGCAGCCACAAGGCCAGCGACGCATACATGGCCAGGCCGAGGTCGCGCACCAGCTCCATCCCCGGGAGGTTCGGCAGCATGTTGGCAATTACGTTGATTGAAAAGAGCAGGAGCAAGCCTTTGCCCAGGCGCGGGTTGGCCTGGCCCTTCCAGCGGCAGTCGAGCAGGCCCATGACCAGGGGCACCAGCAGGCTGAAGTAGTGGAGATGGCAGACCGGGCTATACAGGAGCATGTCCAGCACCAGCGCCCCCAGGAAGAGCACCAGGGCCGTGCCGCCGGACTTCCGGCGCCAGCCGGCGGCCAGCAGGGTGCAGGCGGTCAGCAGGCCGACCACGATGCGGGCCGTCCAGCGCACCGCGGCGGTCGGATGGTCCGGCCGGTGGAGGCGGTCGGGGTGGAGCGAATTGTGAATGGCCGCCAGGACCGACTGGCTGTCGTTGCGGGTCATCATGATGAGTTCTTCGGCGCGGGATTGATCGGTGCCCCGGCCCTGTGCCGGCCGCAGCAGCTTCTCATCATATTCGCGGTAATAGTCCAGGGTCCGCGGCAGCCCGAACACCGCGGCGGGGATGACGAGCAGGCCGATTACCAGTCCCAGGGCGCAGGCCCCCAGGCAGCGGAAGTCGCGCCGCCACAGGGGAACCAGGAGGAGGAACGCGGGGATCACTTTGAGGCAGATGGCGCCGGACAACCACAGTCCGGCCCGCCCGCTGCGGCCGCGCACCAGGGCGGCGGCCGTGGCGCAGAGCAGGGCCAGCAGGAGCAGGTTCACCTGCCCGCGCATCAGCGTATGGCCGATCGGCATGATGCAGGCCAGCACCGGCACCACGCGGAGCAGCCACCAGCGGCGGCAACCGGGCGGCGGTGTGCCGCCGAGCGCCGGCGTCGCCTGCTCCTCCAGGGCCCGCGCCAGCGTGTGGATGCCGGCCGCCAGGCAGAGGATGCTAAAGGCGTACCAGAGCCCCACCGCGACCGGGTAGGGCACCACGCCCGCAGCCCGCACGCCCGGCGGCGGGTCCGCCAGGGGCACCATGAGGATGGCGAACAGCGGCGGATACTGATAGTGCCAGCCGTTGGTGTCGATGGTGTCGTAGATGTCCTCGCCGGCCCGCACCGCCCAGGCCACGCGCAGGTAGACGCCCAGGTCGGTCATGCGCCGCTGCATGAACGCGGAACGCTTTTCCACGACCAGGCCGAAGAGGATGACCAGGATCAGCAGCGCGACCAGGCCGCGCCGCTCCCAGCGTGCGAGACCCCGGAATCGAGCCGCCGGTAGGGAAGGCGCGTCGGACAAGCGAAGGTCCCTCCTTGGACATGGTCGGTGGTCAGTAGCAAGAGCGGGCGCTGCCCGGCACTGCTACTGACCACTGACTATTTGCGATACTGCCGCAGCGCGGCCAGCGTCTTTTCGAACTCGGGCGGCAAGGGCGCCTTGGCCTCGATCCACACGCGCTTGCGCGGGTGCAGGAAGCGCAGGTGCCAGGCGTGCAGCGCCTGCCGCGGCATCAGGATCTCGTCGGCCTCGGGCGCCAGGCCCGGCACCAGGTCGGAGAGCCGCAGGCAGTCGCGGCCGCCGTAAGTCTTATCGGCCAGCACCGGACAGCCGACGCTCGCCAGGTGGACGCGGATCTGATGCGTCCGCCCCGTCCGCGGCTGGACGCGGCAGAACGTGAAGCCGCGGAAGCGCTCGATCACCTCGTAATAGCTGCACGCCTCCTTGCCGTCGTCCTCGTCCTCCGTGACCATCATCTTCACCCGGTCCAGCGGGTGGTGGCCGATGCGCCGCTCGATGTAATCGCTGTCCCGGTCCAGCACGCCCGCGGTGATGGCCAGGTATTCCTTGTAGATCTTGCGCGTCTCGAACTGCATGCCCAGGTCGGCGTGGGTCTGCTCCTCCTTGGCGATGAGGATGACGCCGCTGGTGTCGCGGTCGAGGCGGTGGACGATGCCCGGCCGGTAGTCGCCGTTGAGCCGGCTCAGCTCACCGAAGCGGAATTGCAG
>JAJPIV010000153.1 GCA_021324595.1 Actinomycetota bacterium
ATGACGCGATCTCCGAAAGGGGATGGAAACCCGCTTCTCCGGGGGCGCCGGGCGCTGGCTTGACGGCCTCCGGCTGATGTGCTTTCATGGCCGCCAACGGTCGGAAGGTCGGCGCGGGCGCGTCGAAGACCTGCCTTTCGGCTGATGGAGTATGCCATGCTGTCTCGATCGCCCGCCCGCCGGCCTCATCCGGCTTCCTCCCGACACGCGGCCGCCGCTGAGCCCACGCGCTCGCGGCCGACTGCGGCCGGCACGGCCCTCCAGCGCGCCCAACGCAATCCCGCCTCGCTGACCCCGGCCGATCTCCTCGCCCTGCAGAGGGCCGTCGGCAATCAGGCCGTCGGACAGCTCCTGGAACAGGTCCGTGCGGGTGCACCTGCCCCGACCGAGGCCGACCCGACCCCATCGGTGGTCCAGCGCCTTCCCTATGCCGCGCCCTACTCCCTCGGCCAGACCCGGCGGATCCTGAACGAGAGCGAGGGGCGCGGCTCCCCGGTGAACAACCAGGCCGGCCACCCCCGCCAGCACGTCGGGAACTGGGAAAAGGCCGAAAAGTACGCCGAACAGCAGAGCCGAACGAAGAGCGTCTTCACCAGCACCGAGGAACAGGATAAGGCCGTCCAGAGCGCCCTGAGCTCGGCCAGCGGGCAGGCCGCGCTCGGACAGCTGGACGTGACCCCCAATGCGGCAGGCCGCCAGGTGATCGCCAGTGTCGCCACGGAGCCAGTGGACGTCAAGGTGGTGCGCGCAAAGAAGAAGAAAGGCGCGCCGCAGGGGCAGGTGAAGAGCTGGACCTACCAGAACGGCAGGGCACAGCGGATTACCATGGTGGTGGATTCCATGGGCACCGGCCAGAACGGCGATATCCACAGCCAGACGGCCTACCCGTGGCTGGACTGATCCAGCCGGTGCGCGGCGGGAGGGTCCACCGCCGCGCTCGCCCGCACAGAACAGCGGGATGGTTGACTTCTCGCGGCCTATAGTCCAGGCTATCGGACGCCGACTATAGATGTCCGAGGAGCAGACGATGCCCGAGCCAATTCCTCCGGATCTCGCCGCCGCCCTGCGCGTGCCCAGCACCGCAACCCTGACCAGCATCCTCGCCCGCCGCGGCCTGCGCAATACCTTCCTGACCGGCGTGCGGCCCCTCGTGCCCGGTACGCGCCTGGTCGGCCAGGCCTTCACCCTCCGCTACATCCCCGCCCGGGAGGACCTCGACCATACCGGCACGGTGGATAACCTGACCGATCCCCAGCGCGTTGCCGTTGAGAGTATCGGCCCCGGCGATGTCCTGGTCATTGACGCCCGCGGCGATGTCCGCGCCGGCACCCTCGGCGCAATCCTGGCCACCCGCATGCGGTGCCGGGGCGCGGCCGGCGTGGTGACCGACGGCGCCTTCCGCGACTCGCCCGCGATCGCCGCCTCCGGCCTGCCAGCGTACGCACGCGCCGCCCACGCCGCGGCGAACAAGACCGTCCACCATCCCGCCGATCTCCAGGTGCCGATCGCCTGCGCGGGCGTCGCCGTCTACCCCGGCGATATCCTGGTTGGCGATGATGAGGGGGTGGTGGTTATCCCGCGCCACCTCGCCGCTGAGGTTGCCGCCGAGGCGGTGGAGCAGGAGCGGCTGGAGGAGTTCATTATGGAGAAGGTCCGTGCCGGCGCCAGTATTGTTGGCGTTTACCCACCGGGCGAGGCCGTGCTGGCCGAGTACCGGGAGTGGCTCCAGCGCCGCGGCGCCCAGCCGACGTAGCACGGCCGGTCGCGATACCTCCCCTGCAGGCGTTCCGTCTCCCGGGGCGATGCGGTACAATCCGGGCGCCCGGCGTCCGCACGGGCGCCGGGTACGCATCCGCCACGAGTGGAGGAAAAGCGTGAGAGCGGCAGGCGCGGCCCAGAAGCGGCGCCTGATGATCGACGTGGGCGGCCGCGCGGATGAGGCATCACCGGTCGCGGCCGCGTGCGAGGACCGCCCGCGGCAGACCAGTACCCTCCGCGATTGGCCGGACGGCAGTCCGCCGCCCGAAGCGGCGCTCGCCAGTACCCGCGCAGGTGCGGCGATGATCTGTACGGCGGTCACGGCATCGCCGACCGGCCGGGTGGTGAGTACCGCGGGGAGGGGCAAAGGGGCGGCTGTGGGGTCGCGAGCGTGAAGACCGCGGCACTGATCGGGCCGGGGCCGGTGGTTCCGCTGGCGCTGGCGGCGGCCGGGCTGGTTCTGGCCCTGGCCGCAAGTCTCGCCGGCCGCGACGGCGCCGCACGCCGGGTGGCGCTCCTGAGCCTGGCCGGCGCCCTCGGTGCGGTGCTCGGGCTTTTCCCGTCCGCGGCCCCGCTGGTCACCGACGTCGCTGTCCCCGGGGGAGTGCCGCTCCCGCTCGTCCGGCTGGATCGGCCGGGGCTGATGGTACTGGCGGTCCTGTTTCTCCTCGGGATCGCCGCCGTGCTGGCCCTGCCGGGACGGCACGCCGGGCGCGCGGCCGCCGCAACCGCCGCAGCAGTCCTGGCCGCCGCAGGGGCTGTCGCGGCCGCCGATCTGGCCGCCGCCGCAATCTGCTGGACGCTCCTGGTCGCCCTGGGCGCGGCCGACCTGGTCGGGGCGCGGCTCGCCGACGATGCCGCCAGCTGGGCTTCACTCGCAGTGTGCGGGGCACCCGCCCTCCTGCTGGCGTCGGCCGTGGCCAGTCCGCCGACCGGCGCGGTGGCGGCTGTAGGGCCGCTGTCGCACGATCAGGTAACGGCGGCGGCCGTTGTGCTGGTCGGGGCGGCGAGCGCGGGCGCGGCCCCGCTGAACGGATGGCTCCGCCGCGCCAGCCGATCAGGGCTGGTCGCGCTGATCGGCGACGGCCTCCTGCCGCTGGCTGGCATCACCCTGATCGCGCGGACGCTGATGGGAATGGATGGGGGCTGGCCCGCCGGCCTGCCAGTCCTGCTCGCCGTCCTGGGAACGGCGGGGATCGCGGAGGCAAGCTTTTCCGCCTCGCGGGCAGGCGACCTGCCCGAGCTGAGCCGGGCGGTCGGCCAGGGCGAGGCATCCCTGGCGCTCTACGCGCTTGCGCTCGGCACGCCGGGCGGAGCGGGCGCGGCGCTGTTTCTGACCGCCGCCAGCGTGCTGGCCCGGGCCAGCACGTGCCTCGCCGGGCGCGGCTGGCTTGCGCGAATCAGCTGGGCGTCCATGGCCGGCCTGCCGCCGCTCCCGGGCTGGACCGGCCGATGGCTCGTCCTGCTCGCCGCGCTCGATGCCCGCCAGTGGGCTCTTGCCCTGGCAGTGGGTGCCGCTGTCGCCGTACTCGGCGTCGGACAGTCGTCCAGCACAGCGCTCTTCCGACGGGATGCCGCGCCGCTTGCCGGTGGGGATCCGGGCCTGTTTGCCGTCCTGGCGCTGGCCGGCCTTGCTCCCGGGAGCCTGGCCGCAGGACTGTTCAGCGGGGAAAGCCCGGCGGTCGACCGAAGCCTCTCCTGGCCGCTCGTTGAGCATCTGGTCGCGGCGGTCGTTCCTCTGGCGGGGGTGCTCCCCCTTGCCCTGGTACGCACGCGGCCGCGCCGCCGCCGGGCCGGCCTCGGCCGCTCGGTGGATGAGCGGCTGGGCGAGCTGGCGGCGGCGCTGGCCGAGGACGCCGCCCGTGCCGCGGGCGTCATCGAGCGCCGCTTCGGCCTGGCGGTCGGTGTCGTGGCAGTGCTGGCGGCGGTTCTGACGTTCGTGAGGTAGCGTGACGCTGGTCTGGATCGCGGTCGGACTGGTGATCCTCGCCGCCGCGGCAGCTGGCCTGGTCGAATG
>JAJPIV010000168.1 GCA_021324595.1 Actinomycetota bacterium
CGAACACCGTGAACAGGTTCCCGGCGCCGGTCTTCTTCAGCTCCTCGCCCATCACCAGGTCGGCGTTCATCCGCACCAGCAGCACCGGCACCCGCCCCAGCTGGCGCTCGGCCGCCACGCTGGCGAACCCGTCGGCCGAAGTGACGTACCCGTCGCCAGTGCCGAGCACCGCCGGGTCGAACGCGAACGCGAGCACGCACAGCAGGTCGATGTCACCGGCCCGGTCACCGCCGCCACGCCGGCTTCCACCGCCCGCCACTGCGCCGGGGTAACCCTGCGGGCCAGGCCCGCCGCGGTCGTCGCCGCCAGCCCCGGCACCGGCGTGATCAGCTGGCCTGCCGCATCGGCGCGCTGGCGGTCCAGCCCGGTCAGGAAGTCCTCCCCGGCCAGCTGCGCCGCCGCCAGCCCGGTCAGCAGCCCCCCGGCCCCAAAGCCCCGGGCCCGCTGCCTGACCGGGCCCGCCGCCGCATCCAGCTCCGCTACCACGCCAAGCCGGTCACACAGCTCCGCGATCGCCGCCAGGCCCGCGTTCGCCGTCAGCGCCGCATCCGGCGCGCCGACCCGGACCTGCCGCCGTCTCCGCCTCCCCACACGTATGCTGCTCACCAGATAGGTGCCCTCTCCGCCGAGATGATCACCATTTCGCAGCGGTCATCATCCCAGGCCAGAGCGGCACCTATCGGCATCTACACGGTCGTGTCACCGGCTTACTCGCGGATTCGGGTCTGAGGGCTAGCGTGGCACTTCGTCCCGCGCAGGCGGTGGTCACTGCCAAGTGCGCCGCCGGGAGAGCGTCTCCCGGCCTTGGCGCTGACCCTTGGACCGCCACTGTGAGCCCGTTCAGGGGATGTATCCGGGCACCCGCGCGAACCGGTTGCACCGGGGCATGCGGAGATGGTGACCCGGATGTCGGGCGCAGGGTGGGCGTCGGCTCCGGGGAGCGAGGCGCGAATGGGCCTTTCCGCGAGGCTGCCGGATCAGCGCCCGGACGGTTCGGCTCATGGCTGGACGTGCGCGGTCCTGTCGGGACGGCGGGGGCCAGCGCCGGTCATCTCGCGCCAGCAGCTGAGCGCGTGCTGGCGCTGGAGTCCATTGGGGCGCTGAGGCCATCGCCCATGGTTGACGTGCATGGATGAAGTAGAATCTCGGCATGAGCGTGTCCGGGACCCGTGCGGAGCTGGTGACGACGCTGGAGGAGATCCTCGAGTTGCAGCGGCGTCTCGTGGCCGCTGCCCGCAGCAGCAAGGTCCCGGTGACGGACCTGGTGGCGCAGGTGAGCGCGGTGGAGCGGCTGGATGACCGGCGAGATGACCTGCTAGCGGAACTGCGGCGGGAGGCCAGCAAGGACCTGCGGCAGGCCCGGCCCGGCGTACCGGTCCGGGAGATCGTGCTGCGAGCGCTGACTGAGCTTCGCTGGCCGCAGAACGCCGCGTTCTTGGCGGAGTACCTGTGGGCCGCCCACCAGCTGCAGGTTGACAGCCGGGCGTTCGCGCCACTGCGCCGCGACGAGCAGCGGGCCTGGGAGCGGGCGCCCGGCAGCCGCGCGTTCGTCGCCCCGGCACTGAGCGAGGACGGGACAGCGAACCCGCGCTGGCTCACTTCATCGGCGTGGTCGCTGGAACGGCGGATCATCACCAGCCACACCGCCGATATGCTCGACTTGCAGAAGATTCTGTCCCTGGCCGGGCGGCCGGAAGCCGGGGAGGATGTGGCCCGCCCGTGGCGGGCAACGGACGCGCTGCTGGAACGCTACGCAGCGCAGGTCCTCAAGATCGATCCTCCCCCGGCTGGGAGCAGTCCGCAGCAGGCCCTGGCCTGGCGGGTGAAGGTGAACGCCGAGGCGCGCAGGCGCGTCGGTGAGATCCGCCACGACGATGAGAAGGCCCGGCAGAAGGCCGCGGCCAGGCTTGAGGACCTGCCGGGGCGGGAGCGCATCTGGGGCCGCGCCGCCTGACACAGATCAGGGGGCACCCTGGCGCCGGGCACCCTCCGGCTCACCCGCCGAAGGCCGGCGCCGCTGGCCTTACCCTCTGATCCTGCCGCATTCCCCGATCCTGCCAGCCTGCCGATTCTGCCTTCCTCCATGTTGACATCCCATGGACATCCATGCCACCATGCCATGGAGTGATGGAGATGCACCCTGCGGAGTGAGACGGTGAGGAGGAAGCCATGCTGGCACCGGCCACAAGGCGGGCCCGGCGGGACACCCGCACGGCACGGCCCTCATTCCCGGCCCGCACCATTCACCTGATCGACATCGAGAACCTCGCGGGCACCGGCATACCGGCAGAAGAGCAGGTCGCCGATCTGCGCCGCGCCTACGCCGCCCGCGTCGGCATCGGCCCGATGGACCAGGTGGTCATCGGGTGCAACCACAACGCCCTGCCCGCCGCCGGGCACGGCTGGCCCGGTGCCCGCTACCTGATCCGGTCGGGCCCTGACGGTGCCGATGTTGAACTGCTCACCGTCATCGAGCGCGAGAACATCGCCGCCCGGTTCACTCACGTGGCCATTGCCTCCGGCGACCACATCTTCACCTGGGCAGCCGCCGGCCTCGCCGCCGCCGGCTGCCAGGTAACTGTGGTCACCCGTCCCGCCAGGATCGCCGCCAGCCTGCGGGTCGCCGCCCAGCACCTCATCTACCTCGACCCGGCCGCCGTGCCATTCCCCGCCCGGCCCGACGCCGCCTGACACCGCCCCCGCACAGGCCAACCGCCAAGGAAGACATGATGACAGGCCCCGCCGGCAGCACCACCACCATGTCCGAGCCCCCTGGCCACCCAGCCCCGGCTACACCCGCGGTGGCTGCCAGATCCCGCGCCCGCACCCCCATCCTGATCGCCGCCGCGGCCGTGCTGGCCGCCGCCGCGTTCGGTACCGGGGAAGCCCAGGCCGTGTCAGCCCGCGCCGCTCTCAGCCAGGCCCGGGCCCAACTGGCCGCCGCCCGCAGCCGGCTGGGCAGCACACAGGCCCAGCTCGCCCGCGCCCAAGGCGAGCTCACCGTTGCCCGGGCCACCGCTGCGGCCGCCCGGACCGCCGCCGACCAGGCCAACGCCCGCGCCCAGGCCCGCTACGCCGCTGCCGAAGCCCGGCTCGCCCGCCAGACCAGGCAACTTGACGCCCTCATCGGCCGCATCCGAGCCTCTGCGATCAGCGCCGACGGTGTCTACGTCGTCGGGCGCGACATCAAGGCCGGCACCTGGCACACCGCCGGGGACGGCGGCCAGGGCGGGTACGCCTGCTACTACGCCACCCTCAACAGCACGAACACCTCTGACCCGTTTCCGCGAATAGCGCGGTGAGCCTGCCTGGGCTGTCTTGTTGATCTTGGTGTGCCCTGGTTCCTGATGCTGGGCGTGCTGGTGGCCCGGTGGATGCG
>JAJPIV010000008.1 GCA_021324595.1 Actinomycetota bacterium
ACCGTCGCCGAGTCGCTCATCGGCCCGCTCGCCCCGGCCGGCGCACCCCCGGCCGGGGCGAGCCCGGCTCCCGCTGCCGCGGGCCCGCCTCCGGCGGGCGCCGGCGCGAGGCTGGCCGGCGACCCAGGCCCGCCGGCCGCCGGGGGAGCCGGCGACGGAGCGCGCCTCGCCGAGCGCATCACCCAGCTGGTGGTCCGCCTCTGCGGCGGCCAGCCCTGATCCGGGAGGTCCCCATGTTCCTGCAGGAGCCGCCGCGGCCAGGCAACCGCATGACCTCCGACCCCGCCCTGCTGGGGGCGCTGGAGCGCCTGCTGTCCGAGCAGGCCCTCGCGGAGGTCAGGCAGGACCTCACCGAGTTCGCCGCCCGGGTGGCCGGCGAGTTCGGGCCGCTGCAGGCCGCAGCCGAGGCGCAGCCGCCCCGGCACGTCCCCTACGATGCGTGGGGCCGCCGGATCGACCGGATCGACGTCTCCCCGGCCTGGCTCGAGCTGGTCCGGGAGGGCCTGGCGGCCGGCCTGGTGGCCGCGGCGTACGAGCGGCCGGGTCCCGACGGCCGGGTGCTGCAGGCGGCGCTGATCCAGCTCTTCCAGCCGGCCTCCGCGATGGCCACCTGCCCGATGGCGATGACCGACGGCGCGGCGAGGGTGCTGCTCGCCCACGACCGCGACCTGGCGGCCGCCCATGTCCCCCGGCTGGCCGGCCGCTCCGGAGCGTGGACCTCCGGCCAGTGGATGACCGAGACCCCGGGCGGCTCCGACGTGTCCAGGACCGAGGTGACCGCCCGCCCGTCGGCGGACGGGGCCTGGACGCTGCACGGGACCAAGTGGTTCACCTCTGCGACCACTGCCGACATCGCGCTCGTGCTGGCCCGCCCGGAGGGCCGCGCGGGCGACGAGTCCGGCCTGTCGCTGTTCCTGGCCGAGCTTCGCCGGCCCGACGGCTCCTGGAACGGCATCGGGGTCCGGCGGCTGAAGGACAAGCTCGGCACCCGCGCCCTGCCCACCGCCGAGCTGGACCTTGACGGCACGACCGCGGTTCCCGTCGGCGGGCTGGGCCGGGGCGTCGCCAAGGTCGCGTCGATGCTCAACGTCACCCGGCTGTGGGCCTCCCACGGTGCCGTCGGCCCGGCCGGCCACCTGCTCGCGCTGGCCCGCGACTACGCCAGCCGGCGGGAGGCGTTCGGCCGCCGGCTGCGGGACCTGCCGATCCACACCCACTGGCTGTCCGAGCTGGCCGCGACCTACGAGGCGGCCGTCGCCCTGTCCTTCCAGGCCGCCTGGATCGTCGGCGCAGCCGAATCCGGGCAGGGCGACCCGCTGCTGGCCAGGATCGTCACCCCGCTGACCAAGCTGGCCTGCGCCAGGCAGGGCCTGACGGTCGCCAGCGAGCTGCTGGAGTCCTTCGGCGGCGCCGGTTACCTGGAGGACACCGGCATCCCGGTCATCTTCCGCGACGTCCATGTCCAGGTCATCTGGGAGGGCACCAGCTCGGTGATGGCCCACGACGTGTTGCGGGCGCTGGGCAAGGCCGGGGCGCGCGAGGCGTTCCACGACGACCTCGACCGGCGGGTGGCGCGGGCGGGCCATCCGGCGCTGGCGGCCACGGCCGCCCGGGTGGCCAAGGCCGCCGCGCGGCTGCGGGACCTGACCGCCGCGGCCGGCGAAGCGACTGCCCGGCCGCTGGCCTGGAGCATGGCCCGGACCTACCAGGCCGCGCTGCTGTGTGAGGCCGCCAGCCAGCGCCCCGCCGACACCCGCCTGGCGTCGGCGGCGCGCGTCTTCTGCCGCCAGCCCCTGGTCACCGACGACGGCGATCCCGGCTCGCTGGCCGAGCTCGCCTACGGAGGATGAGGAAGCTCTCCCCGCCGCGTGCCTCGCCCGGCCGGCGACCGCGCCGGTCCAGCCTCGCTCGCGCTCGTCCCCCCGGGGGCCGGCCGCTCCGCGGCGCTGACGGCAGGGTCCAGCGGGGCCAGGCCGAGGTGGCGGCGCACCCGTTCGGCGAGGGCGGCCGGGATGACGCTGTCCGGGTCTCGGAGGTGACCGAGCGCGCTGGTCGCCCCGACGATGGCCTGGTAGAGGGGCGGGCAGGTGGCGCACCCGGCAAGATGGGCCTCGAGCGCGGCCCGCCCGGCGGGCTCGAGCTCGCCGTCGATGTAGCCCGACACCCGCTCCCGGGCCTCCCAGCAGCTGAGGGGGACGCCGGCGTTCGCCGCCCGCCGCCGCTCTCCTTGTGACAGGGCGCTCACGAGCATCATCCTTCCTCGCCGGATCCGCTGCTTGGCCGCGGGGAGCGAGATGCCGAGAACGGAGGCGACCTCGCCCGCCGTGAAGGCCTCGGCGTCGTGGAGCACGACGGCGGCGCGGTAGCGGCAGGGGATGTGGACGAGCGCGTCGCGAAGCTCGGCCGCGGACTCGGCGCGCTCCACGACCGCCGCCGCGTCCACGCTGTAGGCGTCGTCGCGCCAGCGGGCCTCCACGTCCTCGACGCTGAGCTCGTGAGCGCGGTGACGGGCGCGGTCGATGGCCAGCCGGGACAGGATCCGGTGCAGCCAGGTCCGGACCGACGCCTCGCCCCGGTACTGCGCCGCGCGCTCGAGCGCTCGCAGGACGGTGTCGCCGACGAGGTCCTCCGCTTCCGCGTCACTGACCGTGATCGAGCGGGCGTAGCGGTAGAGGCCGGGGAGCTCGGCCCCTACCGCTGCGGCGAAGTCCTCGCGCGGGCCTTCCGCCCAGGCGCCTACCATGCCGGCCAGTCTTTCCGAGCGGCGCGTGCCGGGCAACCGGGCGGGTCGCCCGCCGTTCGCGCGATCGCTCAGGCCGCGCCGCGCGGGTGCGACGCCCACCTTCCGCCGGCCTCAGCGCCGCGGGAGCCGGCCGTCCTGATGCCGAGGAGGTGATAGACCGGGCAGTACCCGGCCGCCGCCGTCCCGGCCATGAGGGCGGCCACGACCAGCAGCACGATGCCCCCGGCCGTCGAGAACCCGAGCACCCCGCCGCCGGCGACCGCGCCGGCGGCCACGAGGACCCGAAGGCCCCGGTCGATCGTTCCCATGTTCTTCTTCATCGCTCGCTCCATCGGTCGAGTTCGGCCTTCCTGCGCCCCATAGACGCACGAGCCCTGGGAAGCGATACAAGGCCGGCCCGCGCGCACCGGACGGCGAGTTCCGGCGCGCCGGACTGGCCCGGCTCCCCCGGCACGGCACCGGATCGTGCTCATCCATCCGGCTCCCTGGGCGGCGGCGACGGTCGGCTGGGAGCTTCGCTGGTCATGGCCGGTCACTCCCGGCTTACCGGCGGCCTTCGCCCGGCACCGTCCCCGCGGCAGCGGCTGCATAGCGTTGCGGCTGGGCGTCGAAGGCAGCCGCGCAGCCAGCGGAGCAGAAGTACACGGTCCCGGCGGGCGTGTCGCGGTGCGCGGCGGCGGTCGCGGGATGCACCTGCATCCCGCACACCGGGTCCGCCGTCGCTTCAGGTGCCGTGCCATTGGCAGCCACGCGGACGTGAGTGTGACCGCCGCCGGTGTGTGCCGGTGCGCCGTGCGCGTGGCCGGCGCCGCCGTGTGCTGGGGTGCCATGACCGTTGTGCGCACCGTTTCGTTCTGCTACGTCAAGGCTGTGCCCGGATCCGGTCTCAACCTGCGGCGTCACGCCGGACACTCCTGCGGCGGGCAGTGGTGCGGGGCGGTAGCGGCGCAGCCGGTTGGCGTCGCCGACCACCGAGAGCGACGAGGCGGCCATGGCGGCGGCGGCGATGATCGGGGACAGCCGGATGCCGAACGCCGGGTACAGGACCCCGGCGGCGACCGGGATGCCGATGCCGTTGTAGGCCAGGGCGAAGAACAGGTTCTGGCGGATGTTGCGCATCGTTGCCCGGGACAGCCCGACCGCGGTCACCACGCCGCCCAGGGAGCCGGAGATCAGGGTGATGTCAGCCGCCTCGATCGCCACGTCGGTACCGGTGCCGATCGCCAGGCCCACATCAGCCGCGGCCAGCGCCGGGGCGTCGTTGATCCCGTCACCGACCATGCCGACCTTCCGGCCTTCCGCCTGCAGCCGCTGGATCTCGCTGGCCTTGCGCTCGGGCAGCACCTCAGCCAGCACCCGGCGCACCCCCACCCGGCGGGCGATGGCGGCGGCCGTGGTGGCGTTGTCTCCAGTGATCATGACCACCTCGACGCCCAGGCGGCGCAGCGCGGCAATCGCGGCGGCCGAGTCATCCTTCACCGGGTCGGCGATCACGAGCACGCCTGCCGGTTCGCCGTCGATGGCGGCCAGCACGGGTGTCTTGCCGTCGGCGGACAGTTCGGCGGCGGTGCCTTCGAGGACGGCGGCGTCAATCCCCGCGCCGGCCAGCAACCGGGCGGTGCCGACGAGGATCGCATGCCCGGCCACGGTGGCCTGCACGCCCTGGCCGGTGACCGAGTCAAAGCCCTCCGCGGTGGGGAGCGTCAGGCCGCGGTCGCGGGCGCCGACCACGATGGCGGCCCCCAACGGGTGCTCGCTGTCGGCTTCGGCCGCGGCGACCAGGGTGAGCAGGTCGTCTTCACCCCACCGGCCGGCCGGGCGGATGTCGGTGAGGGCGGGCTTGCCGGCGGTGATGGTGCCGGTCTTGTCCAGCACGATGGTGTCCAGCTTGTGCGCGGTCTCCAGCGCCTCCGCCGACCGGATCAGGATCCCGGCGCGGGCGCCCTTGCCGGTCCCTACCATGACCGACAGGGGGGTGGCCAGGCCCAGCGCGCACGGGCAGGCGATGATCAGCACCGACACCGCTGAGACCAGCGCCAGGGTGAACGCCGGGGCAGGCCCAGCGACAAACCAGATCGCGAAGGTAGCGATCGCGATCGCGATCACGGCGGGCACGAAGTACCCCGATACCGCGTCGGCGAGCCGCTGGATCGGGGCCTTGGACGCCTGGTACGGCAGCCGCCAATGGGGTTGTGACCTGCGGGATCAGTCCGGCGTGTCGGGTTTGAGGCGGGCAGCCGCCTCATGATCATGTTCGTGTGAGCAAACCAAGATCAGAGGCGGCTGCTGCTGCCAGGCTAGCGGCCGGGATTGGCCAGCGGAAGCGATCAGAGCTGCTCGGCCTGATGCGGCCCGCGTTCATGCGGGCCGGGACGTGGCTGCATGCGGGCCGGTACGTCGGCGCGGTGATGAGCGACCTGCCCAGGCGGAACGGGTGGACGATCGCAAGGCAGGTGGGTGACCGGTCTCCGGACCGAACGCAGCGGCTGCTGAACCGGGCGGCGTGGGACACGTCCGCGGCGATGAGCGCGGTGCGCCGGTTCGCGGTGGCGGACCTGGACCAGGCCGCGCGCCGGGCCGGCAGGAGGCGGGGCCTGGCGGCGGGCGCGCTGGACGAGACGGGCCAGGAGAAGAAAGGCCTGGCCACCGCCGGGGTCAAGCGCCAGCGCCTGGGCTGCGCGGGCGGGACCGAGAACGGGATCAGCACCGTCCACCTGTCGTACATCCGCGAAGGCGCCGGGCACGCGCTGATCGGCGCCCGCCAGTGGATCCCGGCCGAGCAGATCGACGACCCGGCCACGTCGCTGGTCATGGCCCTGCCCCTGGACCTGAAGTTCGCCGCCAAGGGCCAGCTCGCCATCGAGATCCCCGGCGATGCGTTCGGCGACGGCGCCGGGGTCGACTTCGTCGCCGGGGACGAGGTGTACGGCAACTGCACCGGGCTGCGCGAGTACCTGGAGGGGGAAGGTCAGGCCTACGTGCTGCGGGTCCCGTCGAACTTCCGCGAACCCTGGCCCGCGGTGTCACGCTCACCTGCGCCCAGACTGTCAGGGCGCTGCTGGCCGATGACCGGCGGTGGGAGGTCCGCTCCGCCGGGAAGGGCTCCAAGGGCCAGCGCTGGTACGCCTGGGCGCACGTCGCCACCGCCTCGCTCCGGCACAGCCTGCTGATCCGCCGCCACCTGCGCGCCGGCGAGCTGGCCTATCACCACTGCCACGTGCCCGAGGGCCAGCCGGCCGCGACGACCCGGCTGATCCGCGCCGCCGGGCTGCGCTGGCCGATCGAGGAGGACTTCGAGTTCGGCAAGGACTGCTTCGGCCTGGACCAGTCGCGGGTCCGGCTCTACCACGCGATCGCCCGGCACGCCGCCCTGGTCATGGCAGCCCTGGCGATCTGCGCCGTCACCGCCGCCCTGCTCAAGCCCCGGACCGGCACCCAGGCACCGCCACCCGTCCGCCCCGGCCAGCCGCCACCTGCCGGCCCCGGGATGATCCCGCTGACCGTCCCCGAGGTCCGCCGCCTGCTCGCCGGCGCCGCGCCAGCGCCATCACCACCCGGCCATGCCGTCCACTGGTCCGGCTCGACCCGCCGCCACCAGGCCCGCGCAAACTGGTTCCACCAGCGCACCCGGCTCGAACAAGACCAGGAGATCACCATGAAAGTGCTGGTCATCTAGTACTACAGCGACAGCCTGTTATGTGATCGGCGTGGCGGCGTGACGGTCCGGGTGGCGCCCTGGATGCTCCTGACTTATGACTGCTGTTGTGGAGATGGCGCCG
>JAJPIV010000033.1 GCA_021324595.1 Actinomycetota bacterium
ACATCCTCGCCGCCGCCGACCTGGAGAAGTGGCGGGCGGCGATGGCCGAGGCCCGCGCCCGCCGGCTGCAGCCGCACTACATCCGGGCGTTCTTCATGGCCGCGTTCCGGCTGCTTGGCGGCAAGATCGCCGAGCGCGAGCCCGGCCGCTACGAGATCCGGCACGTCCCCGCCGACATCCGCGACCGGGACCGGCAGACCGGCACCGGCGCGCCGGCGCTGCGCCGCTACGAGCGGGTCACTTTCGACAAGGACCTGACCCGCCCGCCCGGCAGGCCCATGGCCGAGCTGCTGGCCCCCGGCCACCCGCTGCTGGACGCGGTCACCGACCTGATCATCGAGCGGTATGGCACGCTGCTCAAGCAGGGCACGATCCTCATCGACCGGCACGACCCCGGCCAGACCCTGCGGCTGCTGGTCGCGGTCACCGGCGAGATCACCGACGGTCACACCCCCGCGCGCACGATCAGCAAGCGGTTCGGCTTTGCCGAGATCACCCCCGGAAGCGGCGGCAACGCCGCCTCATCGCACGGGGTGCGGCCGGCTGGGGAGGCGAGGTACCTGGACTACGAGCCGCCCGGTGATGCCGAACGGGCGGTGGCCATCCCCCTCCGCGAAGCCCCCTGACTGTCCAGCGGGGTCGAGAACCTCGCACTGGACTGGGCGGTCACCGAAGCCATGCCCGCCGACCTGGCCCGGGTCCGCGAGGTCGTGACCGCGCGGGTCGGCCAGGTCCGCCGCCTGGTCAAGCAGCGGCTCACCGGCGAGATTAACTACTGGGACATGCGCCACGCCGAGCTGCTGGAGGCCGAGGCGGCAGGCAAGCAGCTGCGGATGCGGCCGCAGGCCGCCTACGACCGGGCCCGGGACCTGGAACGCCGCCTGGAGAAACGCCTGGCGGACCTGGCCCTGGATGAGGAGCTGATCGCCCGGCCCCCGGTCGTCTCCGGCGGCGCGCTCATCGTCCCGCAGGGGCTGCTGGACAAGCTGCTCGGCCGTACCCCGGACCCATCCGCGGTCGCCCGCGACACCGCGCTCACCGAACGCCGCGCGGTCGACGCGGTGCTGGCTGTCGAGCGCCGCCTCGGCCGGGACCCGGAGGAGATGCCGCACGCCAACCCCGGTTATGACATCCGCTCCCGCACCGCCGACGGCCGCGTCGTGTTCATCGAGGTCGGCCCGGGAGAAGTCGATCCGGCACGGCCCCCCTCCACCCTGCACCTGTGGTGGGCGCGCCGCCCGCTGGCTGCCTGCCGCGCGGTTCTGTTCGCCCAGCTCGTGGACGACCCGTCCGCCCACCCGGAGGAGTTCCCCACCGAGCAGGACCAGAGGAAGGAGCGGGACCGGCTGCACGGCATCATCTCCCGGCTGGTCGTCTGGGAGAACATCCACGACGAGGCGCTGCTGAAGGAGGCGCGCGAGGAGATCGTCAGGTCCTGCGGCGGCAATCCCCCGCCGGTCCTTGACCCGTTCGCCGGCGGCGGCTCGATCCCCCTCGAAGCCCAGCGGCTCGGCCTGGAGGCGCACGCCTCCGACCCCAACCCGGTCGCGGTGCTGATCAACAAGGCGCTGATCGAGATCCCGCCCAAGTTCGCGGACGACGTAACGCTCCTTGGCCTTCTTCTTGCTGAGCCAGAACGAGCGGACCAGCGGCGGCAAGCGGGTCCGCTTCGAGATCGGCGGCCCCTCGGGTCACCCGCATGAGGGCACGGTGTCCCGCACTGGCGCGGTGTGCCTGCTATGCAACAGCCCGGTCCCGCTGGCCTACATCCGCGCCGAAGGCAAGGCAGGCCGCATGGGCGCCCAGCTCATGGCCATCGCCGCCCAGGGCAAGCGGCAGCGCTACTACCTGCCGCCGGGCGAGAGCACGAGAAGGCCGCGGATGTCCCCCGGCCCACCGACGTGCCGGACGCCGAGCTACCCGAGCAGGCCCTCGGCTTCCGGGTCCAGGGCTACGGCATGCGCACCTGGGCCGATCTGTTCACCAACCGCCAGCTCACCGCGCTGACCACGTTCAGCGATCTTGTTCGTGAAGCCCGCGAACGCGGGATCGCCGACGGCGCTGACGCCGCCTACGCCGACGCGGTCGCGACATACCTGGCGTTCATGGTGAGCCCCGGGCGGCCGACTATTCGTCCTCGATCTGCTCGTGGAACGCGCCAGACGAAAAGATGCGCAACACGTTCACGCGGCAGGCGGTTCCGATGGTGTGGGACTTCGCCGAGGCGAATCTGCTGAGCGGCTCAACCGGCGGCTTCACCGGGGCGATCGAGTGGGTCGCGGGCGTGGTGGGGGCCTTCCGGGCCGCGGTGGAGCCACGGTGACCCAGGCGGACGCGGCTGCCATAGTGCCCCGCCAGAGGCTCCTGGTCACCGACCCGCCGTACTACGACAATGTGGGGTACGTCGATCTTTCGGATTTCTTCTACGTGTGGTTGCGCCGGTCGATCGGGGACGTGTACCCGAAGCTGCTGGGTACGGTGCTGACGCCGAAGGCCGACGAGCTTGTCGCCGACCCGTTCCGGCACCAGGACGTGGATGTGTTCTTCGAAGACGGCTTCCGGAACGTGTTCCGCAGGACCCGCCAGGAAACGCCGCAGGGGTACCCGATCACGGTGTTCTACGCGTTCAAGCAGGCCGAGACGGACGGGGACGGCGGTCATGCCTCGACCGGCTGGGAGACGCTGCTGGAAGGCATCCTCGCCTCCGGCTGGGCGGTGACGGCGACCTGGCCGATGCGAACTGAGCGGTCTGGCCGCACGAGGGACATCGCAAGCAACGCGCTCGCGTCGTCGATCGTGCTGGCGTGTCGGCCGCGGCCTGCGGATGCGGGGGTGACGGACCGGCGGGGGCTGATCGTGGCGTTGCGGGAGGAGTTCCCGGGGGCGCTGCGGCGGCTGGAGGAGGGGAAGGTCGCGCCGGTGGACTTGCGGCAAGCGGCGATCGGGCCGGGATGGCGGTGTTCTCCCGGCATGCGCGGGTGAACGAGCCGGACGGGTCGCGGATGCGGGTGCGGGCGGCGCTGTCGCTGATCAACCAGGTCCTGGATGAGAGCCTGTCCCAGCTTGAGGGGGACGTGAGAGCGGATACCCGGTGGGCGGTGGCGTGGTTCCGGCAGTACGGATTCGAGCCGGGGCCGTTCGGCGCGGCGGAGACGCTGTCGAAGGGTACCGACACCGATATCGGCGCGCTGGGCCGGGCCGGGGTGGTGAAGTCCGGTGGCGGGAAGGTGAAACTGCTGTCCGTCCGGGAGATTCCGGAAGATCATGATCCGGCGGACGGTGACCGGGTGTCGGAGTGGACGGTGTGCCTGCACCTGGCGAAGCGGTTGCGGGAGCAGGGTGCCGATGCGACAGCGGCGCTGATGGCCGCGGCGCGGGACTTCGTGGACCTCGATGACGTGAAGGAGCTGGCCTACCACCTGTACCTGATCGCGGAGCAGAAGGGGTGGGCGGAGACCGCGTTGCTGTTCAATGACCTGGGCACGTCGTGGACCGACGTGGAGGACGCCGCGCGGCGGGCTGACGGGCCGGCGCCGGTCCAGGGCCAGTTCAGGTTCGGCGGGGAGCAGCCGGAGGCGGGCTCGCGATGGCGATGAGCAACCGGGACCGGATCGACCGGGGCATGGCGCTGCTGGCGGCAGGGCTCGCGCCGTTCGTGGACGCCGCGATGAGCGCGGCGGTCCCGGCCGGGCGGGACTGGGTGGAGGCGCTCCAGGCGCGGGACAACGCGAGGCATGGTACTGCTCACCGGTACTCGCGGGAGGATGCCCGGTTCCTGCTGAAGGTGCTCACCGAGGAGTGGCGGGTCTTCCGGGACAAGCTGTCCCGGGCGGAGCAGTCGTTCGCCAGCGAGCTGCGTGATGTCGGGAACCGGTGGGGGCACGGGGAGGGGTTTTCCGGAGACGACGCCTACCGGGCGCTGGACACGATGGAGCGGCTGCTGACCGCGGCTGACGCGGCCGCGGAGGCCGACGAGGTACGCAAGTTGCGCTGGGACGCGCAGCAGGCTGCGTTCGCCGCTGAGACCCGCAAGGCGGTGGCCTCGGTGGCCGGGGTGGAGGGCCGGCTGGAGGGGCACGGCCTCAAGCCGTGGCGGGAGGTGATCATCCCGCACCGTGACGTGATCAGCGGGGATTTCGCCGGGGCGGAGTTCGCCGCGGACCTGTACTACGTGTCGATCGGGGAGGGCAGCCGCGAGTACACGGACCCGGTGGAGTTCTTCCGCCGCACCTACCTGACCGAGGGTTTGAAGGACCTGCTGGTGCTGGCGGCGCGGCGGGTGGGCGGTGACCGGAATGCCTCGCCGGTGGTGAACCTGCAGACGAACTTCGGCGGCGGCAAGACCCACTCGATGCTGGCGCTGTGGCACCTGCTGTCCGGGTCCCGCTGGCCGGGTACCCGGACGAGCTGCAGCAGCTGCTCGCCGGGCACGACACCGGGGCGCTGGGCCAGGCGGCGCGGGTCGCGCTGGTCGGCAACCACATCCGGGCCGGGAAGGGCTCGGTCAAGGGCGACGGCACGCACGTGCGGACGCTGTGGGGGGAGCTGGCCTGGCAGCTCGGGTCCGCCCGGGGCGGGCAGGCCGGCGCGGCGGAGGCGTACGCGGTCGTGGCCGGCGCCGACGCGACCCGCTCCAACCCCGGGGACGCGCTGGGTGAGCTGATCCGCCGCCACGCGCCGTGCCTGATCCTGATCGATGAGTGGGTCGCCTACGCGCGGCAGCTTTTCGGCCGGGACGACCTGGACGGCGGCACGTTCGACACGCAGTTCACGTTCGCGCAGACGCTCACCGAGGCGGTCAAGGCGGTCCCCGGCGCGATGCTGGTGGTATCGATCCCGGCGTCCTCGGACATCGCGTCCGATGAGGAGAAGGAGCGCGGGGCCACCGAGATCGAGGTCGGCGGGACGAACGGCCGGGCGGCCCTGGAGCGGCTGCAGCAGGTGATCCGGCGGATCGCGGACCAGTGGCGGCCCGCCACCCACCACGAGTCGTTCGCGATCGTCCGGCGGCGGCTGTTCGAGCAGCCCGGCGCCGATGCCCAGGCCGACATCGCCGCGATCGCCCGGGTGTTCACCGGCTTCTACGCCCGGCACCGCGGCGAGTTCCCCGCCGAGGTGTCCGAGCCCGCCTACGAGGAGCGGATCACCGCCGCCTACCCGATCCACCCCGAGCTGTTCGACCGGCTGTACCAGGACTGGTCCACGCTGGAGCGGTTCCAGCGCACCCGCGGCGTGCTGCGGCTGATGAGCGCCGTCATCCACACGCTGTGGCAGGCCGGCGACCCCGCCCCGCTGATCATGCCTGGCGGCGTGCCGCTGGATGCCGAACGGGTCCGCAGCGAGCTCACCCAGTACCTGGAAGACGACTTCAAGCCGGTCATCGACACCGACATCGACGGCGCCGACTCCACCCCGGCTCGGGTGGACGCCAGCCGCACCAGCCTGGGCCAGCGCAAGGTCACCCGGCGGATCGCCCGGACGACCTTCCTCGGCTCCGCCCCGACGCTCAAGGCGGCGCACCGCGGCATCGAGCAGCCGCACATCTGGCTGGGCACCGCGGTGCCC
>JAJPIV010000078.1 GCA_021324595.1 Actinomycetota bacterium
AGCGCCTACCTGCTCGGCAAGCGCACGCAGGTGGCGCCGATCCGCCCGTCGTGGCCGGCGTGACCGATCCGCCCGATGGCCCGGCCGAGGCGCCGTCGTGCCCGCCCGGCCCGCCCTCGCCGGGACGGCCCGGCGCCCGCCCGCCCTCGCCGGGACCCGCCGGGGCCGGCGCCGTCCCGCCGCACGCCGCAGTGCAGTTCAGCGCCGTGTCCTTCGCGTCCGCCCTCGCCGCGTTCGTGCTGATCGGAGCCATAGGCGCGGGTTACGGGCCGTTGCTGCGCACGGTGTCGGAGCGGTTCGGGGTGAGCGTGCCCGAAGCGGGAACGCTCATCAGCATTCACTTCTGCGGGGCCCTCGCCGGGGTGGCGGCGCTGCTCGCCGTGCGCCTGCGGGTCCCCGGCCGCCTGACCGCCACGGCCGGCCTCGGCGTGCTCGCCGCCGGCTGCCTGGTGATCGCATCCGCTCGCGCCTGGCCGCAGCTCGCGGCGGGCGCCCTGGGGACGGGCCTGGGCTTCGGGGTGACCGACTTCGGCATGAACGACCTTGTGGCGCGCACCCGCCGCGGGGGCCGCGCGGGCCGGCTCACCGCCCTCAACGCCGCCTTCGGCGCCGGGGCGGTCGCCGGGCCGGTCCTGGTGGCGCTGCTGGGCAGCGCGGCCTTGCCCGCGGGCTTCGCCGGCGCCGCGGTGATCGCGGGAACTGCCGCGCTCGGAATGCGCGGCCTGCGCGCCCCGGCCTGCCGCCCGCCCCGGGTCGCCGCGCGTGATGTGGCCAGGGACCGGGCCGCCCGCCGCTGCCTGAGGATCGCTGCGCCCTTCGGCCTGGCGTACCTGTGCTACGTGGGATGCGAGTCGGGGATCGCCGGCTGGATCCCGGCGTACCTGTCGGGGCTGGGCCGCTCCGCTCACCTGGCCAGCGCGACCACGTCGGCCTTCTGGGGGGCGCTCACGGCCGGGCGGCTGTGCCTGATCCCGCTCAGCTGGGCGGTGCCGCCGCGGCGGATCGTGCTCGCCGCCGCGCTCGCCCTGCTCGTCTGCGTGGGGCTCACGGCGATCCCGGCCATCGCCCCCGCCGCGTTCGCGGCCACAGGGCTGGCCGCCGCGCCGATCTTCCCGGCGGGCCTCGCCTGGGCGGCCGGATCCTCTCCGTGCGGCCGCCGATCTGTTGCCTGGGCGCTGACCTGGTCGATGGCCGGCGGAGTGGCGGGGCCAGGGGCAGTCGCGGCGGTCACCGCCGCGACCTCCGTGGACGCAGTTCCCGCGGTGCTGGCGGTCCTCGCCGCCGCGGCAGGCACCGGGTTCCTGATGGTGCCGGCGGCGCGCCGCCCGCGGCTCCCGGTCGGCCCGCGGCTATCCCGGTGACCGGGCCGGCACGCACTATACTGGGGTACCCGCGCTATCTCAGAATGTCTGGACAAGTTATTCAACCAGCCCGCCAGGCGGCGGGCACCACCCAGTGGTGACGGCACCGTGACAATGAGCGTGACACCAGCCGCCGGGACCGGCGCGTCGAGCTTGATCAAGATCGACCGCACCAGCCCCGTTCCGCTGTACTTCCAGCTCGCGCAGCACTTCGAGGCGGCCATCACCTCGGGCGCGCTCGCCGCTGGATCGCGCCTGGACAACGAGGTGGAACTGGCGGAACAGCTCGGCCTGTCCCGGCCCACCGTGCGTGCCGCCTTTCAGTACCTGTCCAGCAAGGGCCTGGTGATCCGCAAGCGCGGCACGGGAACCGTCGTCGCCAAGGAGAAGATCGACCGCGACGTCGAGCTGACCAGCCTCTATGACGACCTCAGCTCGGCAGGCCGGCGGCCATCCACCCGAGTGCTCACGAATGAGGTCGTCCACGCCACCGACCGCGTGGCGCAGGCGCTCCGCCTTCCCGAGCGCGCGCTGGTGATATGCCTGGAGCGCATCCGGATGGCCGACGGCGAGCCGATTGCCCTCATGCACAACTTCCTGCCCGCCGCCCTGGTCCATCTCAGCACCGACATGCTCGCCGAGCATGGCCTCTACGAGCTGCTGCGCGCCTCGGGTATCCGCCTGCACTCGGCGACTCAGCGGATGTCGGCGAAGAATGCCACCGCGGCGGAGGCGCGGATTCTCAACGAGAGCCGCGGTGCCGCCCTGCTGACCATGGAGCGGATCGCCTATGACGCCGGCGGGCGCCCGGTCGAGTTCGGCCAGCACCTCTACCGCGCGTCCCGCTACGCGTTCACCACCAGCATGCCGCGGGTCCCGGCGCACCTGGCGGGAACCGAGGCCGCGCCGGACGGCTCCGCGTAGCCGCCCGGGCCGCTCCGGCGTCGCGCCGGCTCCACGCCGTGGCCGCGGCCGGCGTCACCCGGACGCGGCAAGCCGGGCCTGCCCTCTCACCGCTCCTCTTCCGGCTCGTCGTACCAGCGGACCAGGTCTCCGAGCCGCGACCGCGCCCGCCATCTCACCGCCTTCGGCTCGGCGTCGATGCGGTCCCGCAGGGCGTCGAGCCGCACGGCGACCAGGCGGCGCTCGTCCGCGCTGAGCGGGCTTCGCTCCAGGTTGGCACGCGAGCGCTCGATCGTGAGCGTGCAGGTGCGCCACAGCCCCCAGTCCCGCGCGCACAGCGCGGCGATGAAGCCGGCCGTGATGGCCGCCTCCTGCTCGCCCACCTCATGGGCGAGCAGGAGGTTGTAGATGTCCTGCTGGTCATTGGCGGTGAGCTCGACTATCTGCAGCTTGGTGAGGAGCAGTTCCTCCAGCGGCACGGTCAGCGGGTCGCGGTCCAGCCGGGCGGTGAGGGGGATGGCGTGGCACATCGAGAACTGCCCGACGAACACGTCGAGGTCGCGGCCGTTGGCCGGGTCGCGGAAATGCAGCCGGCTCGATCCGCGCAGCGCGTTGAACATCTCGTCCGCGAGGTACCCTGACCGCGCCAGGAGCCGCGCCGCCGGCCGGCCGGCGCCCTGCCCGACGGCGAGGTCGATGTCCTTCACGCGCCGGGACAGCCTCGGCTGCCCGCCGGGAGACTGCAGGATCACCGCCACGCCCCCGAGCGCGCGCATCGTGATGCCGTGCGCCCCGGCGAGCGCGATGAGCCGGCGCGCCTCCGCCACCGGGTCCGCCAGCGGCGGTCCCGCGGCGCCGCTCATCCCGTTGTCAGCAGGAAGTCCAGGCATGTGCCGTCCCCGGCCAGGTCGACAACCGCCCCGCGCAGCACCCCCGACGAATAGTCGCTGCCAGGATTGATGCACAGGGTCCGGCCGATCTTCTGCACGCCCCGCGACTCGTGGATGTGGCCGTGCAGCCCCACCACCGGCTGGTACCGCTTGATCGCCTCCCGCACGGCGTGGCTGCCCACCGGCACCATGCTCGGCCGGCCGCCGCGCAGGACCGGCTTGAGCGAGGAGTCCAGCTCCGGCGCCTCGTCCAGGCCGGAGCCATAGGGAGGGCAGTGGAAGTTGAGGATGCACGCGGCGCCGGCCGGGAGCGGCCCGAGCATCTCATCGATCCGCTTGGCCATCTCCTCCTCCGGGCACTCCCGCTCGGTGTTCCAGGGGGTCGGCGGCACGAATCCGAGGCTCGCCATCGACACCGGCCCGAGGTCGGTCACCCGGCAGTCGGGGAACTCCACCCGGGAATCCGCCGCGAACACCGGATCGGCGTCCACCGGATCGTCATTGCCCGGGGTGATGATGCACCTGACGTGCGGCTCCAGGCGCTCGGCGGCCAGTTCGCACCAGCGCCTGGCCTGAGCGGCGATCTCCTCCCGGAACAGGGCGTTCAGGGCGGCCGGGTCCGCCTCCAGCTCCGCCAGCCGGTCGCGGTCCATCCGGACGGGGTAGAAGCCGCGCCGGGTGATGTCGGCCGCCAGCCGGTCGTACTCCCCGGCGGGCACGGCCAGGTCCTGGCCGTCCAGCCGGGCGAGCCACTCGGGCCCGCGCCGCAGCACCGGCAGCAGGCCCTTGCCCGCGAAGTCCCCGCCGAGAAGCAGGACGTCCGGCTCGTAGACCTTCGCCGCGGCGAGGAACTTGCGGAAGCAGACCTCCGAGCCGTGGATGTCGGTCGCGAAGAAGATGCGCAGCGCCCGCGCCTTGCGCTGCCTGAAGACGGGCATCGGCTACTCCGGCGGCAGCTCGTGCATCGCGAGCGCCAGGTCGATGGTGTTGCGCTGGCGCCGGATCGCGCGGGCGATGGCGTAGATGACCGGCCCGGAGCCGAGAACCACCAGCAGCGTGATCGTCGACTCCGCGCTGAACCGCCCGTACACCGACGGGTGAACGATGATCTCGACGACGGTGAACAGCGCCAGCACCGTTGTCGCCGCTCCCACCAGCGTCACCCGGCGCAGCAGCGTCGCCCGGTCGCCCTCGTCCATGCCGGACCCGGCGATGAGCTCCGGGCGCCGGAACGGCAGGAATATCGCGGCCACGCCGCCGGCGAGCAGGATCAGCGCGAAGAACAGGCTCTGCAGCGCGACGATGTTGCTGAGGTTGACGAAGCTGGTCAGGTAGCAGAAGCCGGCGCCGATGATCAGCACGATCGCGATGGCGACGTTGGGCGCGTGGTTGCGTTCCCCGACCTTGGCCACTCCCACCGGGAGCAGCCGGTCGAACGCCTGGGCGAACAGCACTCGGGTGGTCACGGTGACGAACGCCAGGTTGACCGCCACCTCCGCCAGCGGCACCGCGGTGGCGAAGAGGATCTTCGTGACGGGGTCGGAGGACAGGATCATGCCGTAGCCTAGCCCGCCCGCCACCGAGTTGAGGCTGGTGATCCTGCCGTAGGCGGCCGGGTCCGCCGCGCCCAGGTTGGCCTGCGCCTGCATGAACGGCAGCCCGATCCTTGCCCGCAGCAGCGCCCACACGCCGCCCCAGAGAACGACCAGGATGACCAGGCTGATCACCGAGGCGTGCAGGTAGGTGCGCCCCGGCCGGCGCAGCTCACCGCCCACGTAGTAGGAGTAGAGGACGCCGTTGTAGTTCAGGACCATGAACGGGATGATCGCGATCATCGACGCGACCGAGGTGCCGAACGCGACGCCATTGGCCCTTCCGGCCGAGATGATCGCCTGGTACGCGCCCGGGTGGTGACTGTACGCGGCCAGGGCGGCGGCGAAGTCCGCCCGGGAATGGACCGCGAGCACCCCGATCAGCACCACGAACGCCAGCAGCTGCAGGGCGATCAAGCTGATGATGACCCGCGCGACCAGCCTGACCGAGGCCATCGAGAGCAGCGCGACGACGACCATGACCAGCAGGCTGATCAGGAAGACGGCCGTGTCGCTGGTCACCGAGCCCGCCGCGTTGGCCAGCGCCGCGGAATGGAACGCGGCGCCGAGCCCGCTGAGCATGAACGGCGTGAACTGGGCCGCGAAATGCGCGTTGGTGGACAGGACGTAGGTGAAGACCACGGCGATGCCCAGGCCCGCCACTGACCCCACCGCCGGCGAGACGACCCGGGACAGGTAGACGTACTCCCCGCCGGCCCGGGGCACGGCACGCAGCAGGTACCGGTAGGCGAACATCGCCACCAGCCAGATGAACGCGGCGGCGAACAGCGGCAGGAACATGTCAGCCTTCGTGAACGCCGTGAGCCCGGCGTTGAAGTTGATGAAGGTGTTGACAACGGCGACCGAGGCCAGCGAGATGGCCGTCGCCGCGGGAATCCCCAGCTCCCTCACCAGGCCGGAGGTCTGCCGGATGAAGAGCCGGCTTGCCTCGCCGCCGACTGCTCGCGCCGGCCCCGCGGACGCCTCAGCACCTGTCACGTGGCACCCCTCTCTCCTTGCCGTGCCTCAAGACGAGCCCGGAGGGCCGCCTGTGCGGCCCGGATCACACGGCGGGCCAAGCCTCTTGGGTCACCATGGTTTAGTTCGGACAAGAGATTGTCAATACCTACCGACAAACGTGCGGGCGCGCAGCCCTGACCTGCCGGGCAGGCGCGACGGCCAGCCAGCCGGCTTCCAGGAACTGCTGCTTCCACTTGCCGACCGGCGTCTGAGGCCTTCGCCTGCCGGGCGGCCTGAGCGATCGTCGTCCCACCCGTCAGGATCGACAGCACGAACCGGATGTTCTCCTCCGCGGGCAACGCGGGAGGCCTGCTCTTCCCTTCGCGACCCCTAGATGAGTGATTCCCAACTCGTGCTGGCGCGGCGTGTCGGGTTGATCGTGGAAAGGGAGGAGGGCATCGATGGTCGCTTGTGACTGCAGACCTCGACACCCT
>JAJPIV010000105.1 GCA_021324595.1 Actinomycetota bacterium
CCCGCCCGGCGGCCCGTACGCCCCCGGACGGCCGTACCCGCCCGGCGAGCCGTACCCGCCAGCACCGTCACCGCGCGGCCCACGGTGATCGCCGTCGCGGTCGCCGCCGAGCGGACGCGGCGCGCGCTCGCTCGCCGGCCGGTATCCCTCATGCTGCTCGTGCCTGTCATCCGGGGCATATCCGGCCATGCGACGATAGCCCGGCGTTGAACCGGGCCGGCCAGGCGAGGCACCCTCCTCTCCGTATCCGCCGACCGGGCCTCGACCGCGCGGCGCAGGACCTGCAGAACGGCCGCGGTCGTGGCCGCCCGGCTGACGGTGGCCATCGGCCCGGCCGGGGTCCCGCATCCCGCCCATGGCATCGCCGGAGGCGCGGCCACCCTCGAGCGGAGCGTAGCCGCCGGAGCCCTGGTTGCCGGAGGGGCCGTGACCACTGCCGGGCCCGGCCCCGGCCGCCAGGTCGCCCCGCAGGCCGTACCGCCCCCCGGCCGGCCGCATGCCGTCCCGGTCGCCACGACCGAAGGCCGTCCCGTACGGGCCGCCAGCGCCGTCCCCGCCATCCGTCCCGTGCCCGTCAGGCGGCCCGTAGCCGTCAGGCGGCCCGTACGCTCCGGGCCCGCGGCCGCCGGGCGGCGCGGGCCGCCCGGACGGCCGGTACTCCTCACCAGGCAGGAACCCGCCGGGCCGGCCGCGGCCGCCGTGCCCGTACCCGGATGGCGGCCCGTAGCCGCCATCCGGGCCGTTCCTGCCGGGAGGCTCGTACGCCCCGGGCGCGCGTTCACCGGGCGGCCCGTGCTCCTCGCCCGGCACGTGCCTGGCGGCTGGCGCGTACCCCTCGGGCGCGTACCCGCCGGGACGGCCGTACGCCTCACCGGGCCCGTACGCCTCACCGGGCCAGCCGTAGCCCTCAGGCGGCCCGTACGCCTCACCAGCGCCCTGCCCGCCGGGCCGCCCGCGATCCCGGAACGGCCCCGGCGCCCCGCCCGGCCGCATGGGCGGCTGAGCCGCGCCCGGACGGGCCTGCCCGCCCCGGCCCGCCGGCCCGCCGGCGAGCCATCCGGTCCCGCTCCCGCCGGCCCGGGCATCCGGGCCGTGCCACGGCGCGGAGCCCGGTCCGTACCGGTCCGGCGGACCCTGCCAGCCACGGTCATCTCCGAGCGCACCGTGGCCGCCGCGGGCGCGCGGCGCCCCCGCCGGCTCGCCCTGCCCGCCGGGCAGGTGAGCCGCCCCCCGGGCACCCGGGCCCGGCCGGTCATCGCCCGGGCCGGGGTCGCGCCGCGCCCCCTCCTGCCAGGCCTGCCCGTGCACCGGGCCGGGCCGGGGCTGGCCGGCCGGTCCGCGCGGCTGCGGCCGGGCCGGGCGAGCCGGCCGCGCGATGCGGAACGGGCTCAGCCACTGGTCGGCCTCGATGTCCCCGGGAACCGCGGGGACCGGCTGGATGGGCACAGCGTGCCCGGCCAGCCGTTCCTGCTCCGCCCCGAGCTGCTGCGCGGGTCCCTCGCGGCCGGGCCTGCGCCTTTCCCTGCGCCCCCCGACCATGGCTAGCCAGACCGCCAGCGCGGCGCGCGGGCCGGGTCCGGGGAACTCGCTGCCAGCACCGACAAGACCCACAACCTCCGCGACAGCCGGCCCCGGCCGCAGGACCTTCCGCAGGCCGCTGGCATCGTCACGGGCCACGCCGCGCCAGTCACGACCAGGCCGGCCCCGTGCCGGCCATCACCTCGCGGCCGGCGGGCCCTGGTCCAGGCTGGCCGATCAGCCCGAAGGGACCTTCTTACCATTTCACGCGCCTGCCCTGGTCGCAACCGATCCGCCGCCGCCCGGGCGATGCGCGCCGGGCGCGGGGCGGCGCAGCGGTCAGCGAGGGCAATCCTTCGCGAACTGTCGCGCCGCCGGCCAGTCGGCTAGGTTTCTCCCATACCAAACCCGGCCACGGCCCGGCGAGCCGGGACCCCGGGCCAGGAGCCCCAGGGAGGAACCATGGCGAACCAGGTCAAGTACGTCCTGCAGGAATCCGAGATGCCCCGGCAGTGGTACAACATCGTCCCGGACCTGCCCTCCCCGCCGCCGCCGCCACTGCACCCCGGCACCCGCGAGCCCGTCGGGCCCGACGACCTGGCGCCGCTGTTCCCGGCCGAGCTGATCATGCAGGAGGTCTCGCCGGAGCGGCACATCCCGATCCCGGAGCCGGTGCTGGACGTGTACCGGCTGTGGCGTCCCACGCCGCTGCTGCGCGCCCGGCGGCTGGAGAAGGACCTGGGCACCCCGGCCCGGATCTACTACAAGTACGAGGGCGTGAGCCCGGCGGGCTCCCACAAGCCGAACACGGCGGTCCCGCAGGCCTACTACAACGCCGCCGCCGGCGTCTCCAGGCTGACCACCGAGACCGGCGCGGGCCAGTGGGGCACCGCGCTGTCGTTCGCGTGCGCGCTGTTCGGCATCGACCTGACCGTGTGGATGGTCCGCTCCTCCTATGACCAGAAGCCGTACCGGCGGACGCTCATGGAGACCTACGGCGCGACGGTCCACCCGAGCCCGTCGCAGGTCACGAACGCGGGCCGGGCGGTCCTCGCCGAGCACCCCGACTCCACCGGGAGCCTGGGCATCGCGATCAGCGAGGCGGTCGAGATGGCCGCGGCCGACCCGGCAGCCCGGTACTCGCTCGGCAGCGTGCTCAACCACGTGCTGATGCACCAGACGATCATCGGCGAGGAGGCCCTCAGGCAGCTCGAGCAGGCGGGCGACGCCCCGGACGTGATCGTCGGCTGCACCGGCGGCGGCTCGAACTTCGGCGGGCTGGCGTGCCCGTTCCTGCGCGAGAAGCTGGCCGGCCGGATGAACCCGGTGATCCGCGCGGTCGAGCCCGCCGCCTGCCCGTCGTTCACCCGCGGGACCTACGCCTACGACTTCGGGGACACCGCCGGGCTGACGCCGCTGCTGAAGATGCACACGCTCGGCCACGAGTTCATCCCCGACCCGATCCACGCGGGCGGGCTGCGGTACCACGGCATGTCGCCGCTGCTGTCGCACATCTACGAGCTCGGGCTGATCGAGGCGGTGGCCAAGCCCCAGTCCGAGTGCTTCGCCGCCGGGCTGCGCTTCGCCAGGACCGAGGGGATCGTGCCCGCGCCCGAGCCCACGCATGCCGTCGCCGCGTGCATCGAGGAGGCGCTGCGCTGCAAGGAGAGCGGCGAGGAGAAGGTGATCCTCACCGCCCTGTGCGGCCACGGCCTGCTCGACCTGGCCGCCTACAGCGACTACCTGTCCGGCCAGATGCGCGACCTCGACCTGTCCGACGACGCGATCGCGGCCGCGCTGCGCGGCCTGCCAGCCGCCGTGTGACGCCCTCCCCGGCGCCCGCCTGCGAGGGCGGGCCGCCCTCCCGCGGCCGACACCCGCATCGCCCGGGCCCGGCACCCGCCTCGCGCGGGGCCGGGCCCGTCGCATGCCCGCGCCGCGGGCGGCCAGGCCTTGACGACCCGGGCAGATTGCCACAGAATCGGTCAACATCGTCCAATAACGGGCGGGATCTGGTGAGGAGGGGCCGGGATGCTGCCGAGCCAGCGCCGTGAGGCGATCCTCACCGAGGTCCGGGCGGCCGCGGCCGTCTCCGCCGAGGCGCTGGCCCGGCGGTTCGACGTCTCCGTCGAGACCATCAGGCGCGACCTGCGCGCCCTGGACCGGCTCGGGCTGCTCGACCGGGTGTACGGCGGCGCGACCCGCCCGGGCGGCCGGTCCAGCGAGGGCAGCTTCGCGGCCCGGAGCACCCGCAACATCGCGCGCAAGCGGGCGATCGCCGCCCTGGCCGCCAGCCTGATCGAGCCGGAGGACACGGTCGTCATCGACGTCGGGACCACCGCCCTGGAGGTCGCGCGCGCGCTGCCGCCCGGGTTCCGCGGCCGGGTGCTGACCAGCTCGATCCCGGCCGCGCTCGAGCTGTCCGGCCGGGACGGCATCGAGCTGCTGGCCTCCGGCGGCCAGGTGCGGCCCGGCGACGGGGCCTGCTCCGGCGCGCACGCCGAGGCGTTCTTCGACGAGTTCTACGCCGACAAGGCGTTCCTCGGCTCCGGCGGCGTCCACCCGGACGCCGGGCTCACCGACTACTACCCGTCCGAGGTCGTGGTCCGGCGCACGATCATCGCCCACACCGCCGCCTGCTACGTCCTGGCCGATTCGAGCAAGCTCGGCGTCATCGCCGTGCACCGCGTCTGCCCGCTCGACGCGGTCACCGGGGTCATCACCGACGAGGAGGAGAACGCCGACGCGCGCGAGGCGCTGGCAGCAGCCGGGGTCGCGCTCCTGTGCGCCCGGCCCGCGGGCGGGCCGCGGCCGGACGACCCGAACCACCGCGAGCACCAGAGGAAGTGAGGTACCGGTGACGACGCTCGCCCAGCATGACGACGACGCGCTGCTCTCCCGGTTTGGCTACACCAAGCAGTTCGTCCGGTCCCTGCGCCACTTCGAGTCGTTCGCGGTGGCGTTCTCCTTCATCTCGATCACCACGGGGATCTTCACCACGTTCGGCTTCGCCCTCATCACCGGCGGGCCGCGGTCGATCTGGACCTGGCTGATCGTCACCGCCGGCCAGGCGCTGGTCGCGCTGGTCTACGGCGCCCTGGCCGCCCGGGTCCCGCTGTCCGGCTACTCCTACCAGTGGGCCTCGCGGCTGTCCAACGTCCACGTCGGGTGGTGGCTCGGCTGGATGTCCTTCGCGTTCTTGTCGATCGTGACGGTCTCGGTGGACTACGGCCTGGTGCAGGTGGCGTTCCAGCCGCTGATCGGCGAGGCGTACACGCCGACCAGCGCGGCCTTCGAGACCCTCGCGGTGCTCGCGATCCAGGCAGCCATGATCATCTGGTCGACCCGGATCACCACGAGGGTGAACAACGCGGCAGTGGCGACCGAGGTGATCGGCGTGCTGGGCCTGACCGTGCTGCTGGTCGTCGTCGCCGCCGTCCGCCACATCGGCCACTGGTCGAACCTGGGATCCGCCGGCGTGGTCCCGCGCGCGGGCTACTTCGCCTGGCTCGGCCCGTTCATGCTGGCGACCCTGCTCGGCGCGTACACGATCGTCGGCTTCGAGGCGGCGAGCAACCTGGCCGAGGAGACCCAGCAGCCGCACCGCACGATCCCGAGGGCGATGATCCGCGCCGTGCTGCTCTCCGGAGCGGTGGGCATGGCCTTCCTGATCGCGCTGGCGTACGCCACGCGCTCGGTCAAGGCGGCCTCGGCCAGTTCCGCGCCGGTCGCTCTGATCGTCCACGACGTGCTCGGCGGGGTGGTGCAGAAGCTCTTCCTGATCTTCGTGTGCGTGTCGATCTTCGCCTGCGGCCTGGTGATCATGGTGACGAACAGCCGGATGATCTGGTCGATGGCCCGCGACCGCCGGCTGCCCGGCCACCAGGTGCTCAGCCGGGTGCCGCGGGCCACCGGCGGGCCGACCTGGGCGACCCTGCTCGCCGCGGTGATCGGCGCCGGCATCACGCTGGTGCTGCGCACCCACACCGGGGCGCTGACGACCCTGTTCACCGCGTCCACCATCATGCCGGCGCTGCTGTACGCGAGCACCGTGCTGCTGTACCTGCTCGCCGGGCGCAGGCACCGGCTCGGCACGGGGCACTTCTCCCTCGGCCGCATGGAGATCCCGGTGATCGCCGGCGCGCTGATCTGGCTCGCCTACGAGCTGATCATCCTGATCGGGCCCAGCGCCTTCCGCGACGCGCAGTACTACGTGCTCGGCGCGCTCGGCGTCGGCCTGGTCTTCTACTGCCTGCAGTGGCTGCTGGAGCCGCGCGCGATGCGCCAGGCCGCCGGGGCGCACGGCGAGCAGGCCCTGGCCGCGGGCGACGCGGGCGCGCCCGACCCGGTGGCCTAGGCGGCCCTGGTGCGGATCCTCGCCATCGACCAGGGCACCTCGGCGACCAAGGCCCTGCTGGTCGGCCCCGGGCAGCAGGTGCTCGGCTCCGCCGAGGTGCCGGTCGGCGTCCGGGCCGACGGCGACGCCGTGGAGGCCGACCCGGAGGAGCTGCTCGGCTCGGTGCTGGCCGCCGGGCGGGCCGCCCTGGCCGCGGCGGGCGCGCGCGGCAGCGCCGACGCGGTCGCCCTCGCCAACCAGGGCGAGACGGTGCTGGCCTGGGACCGGCGCACCGGCCGGGCGCTGACCCCGGCGATCGTCTGGCAGGACCGGCGGTCGGCGGGCGTGTGCGCCCGGCTGGCACCCGACGCGGGCTGGCTCGCCGAGGTGACCGGGCTGCCCCTGGACCCCTACTTCGCCGGGCCGAAGATGACCTGGCTGCGGGAGCACCTGACCCGCGACGGCGTGGTCTCGACCGTCGACGCCTGGCTGCTGGCCAGGCTCGGCGCCGGCTACCTCACCGACGCGGCCACCGCGTCCCGGACCATGCTGCTGGACCTCGACGCCGCGGACTGGTCGCCGCGGGCGTGCGCGGCCTTCGGCCTCGACCCGGGCGACCTCCCCGCGGTCAGCGACTGCGCGGGCCCGGCCGGGGAGACGTCCGCCTTCGGCGGCCGGCCGGTCCCGGTGACCGGCCTGGCCGTGGATCAGCAGGCGGCCCTGGCCGCCCAGGGATGCCTGGCCGCCGGCCAGGCGAAGTGCACCTACGGGACAGGGGCGTTCCTGCTGGCCACCACCGGGCCGAGGGCCGTCCGCTCGGCGAGCGGGCTGTCCGCGTCGGTGGCCTGGCGGCTGGGCGGGGTGGCGACGTACTGCCTGGACGGCCAGGTCTACACGGCCGGGGCCGCGGTGACCTGGCTCACCAGGTTGGGCCTGCTGTCCCGCCCGGAGGAGCTCGACCCGCTGGCCGCCAGCGTCGCCGACAGCGGCGGCGTGAGCTTCGTGCCGGCGCTCGCCGGGCTCGGCGCCCCGCACTGGCGCCCGGCCGCGCGGGGGGCGTTCACCGGCCTGAGCCTGTCGGCGAGCCGCGCGCACCTGGCCCGCGCGGTCATCGAGGGCATCGCCGCGTCGGTCGCCCTGCTGGCCCGGGCGGCCGCCCGCGACGCCGGCGCCCCGCCGTCCGCGCTGCGGGTCGATGGCGGGCTCACCAGGTCCGCGGTGCTCCTGCAGGCGCAGGCCGACCTGCTGCAGGCTCCGGTGGAAGTCCACCGGACGCCGGACGCCACCGCCCTCGGCGTGGCGGCGCTGGCCAGGCTCGGGGCGGGCGCCAGCGGTACCCTCGCGGAGGCGGTGGGGCCCGTGCGAGCCGAGAAGGTGGTGGAGCCGCGGATGAGCGCCGACGAGGCGGCGGGCAGGATCGCGGCGTTCGAGGCGGCGGTGGAGTCGGTCGCCCCGGCGGGCCGGTGACCGAGGCCGTGCCGCCCGGCTCGCCCGGCTCGCCGGCCGACGTGCTCATCGTGGGCGCGGGCGTGGTGGGCACCGCGATCGCCCGGACGCTGGCCCGGTACGACCTGAGCTGCGTGCTCGCCGACGCCGCGCCCGACGTCGGGGCGGGCACGTCGAAGGCGAACACGGCGATCCTGCACACCGGATTCGACGCGGTGCCGGGAACGCTGGAGGCCCGGCTGGTCCGCCGGGGCGGGCAGCTGCTGGGCGAGTACGCCCGCCAGGCGGGCATCCCGCTGGAGCGCACCGGGGCGCTGCTGGTCGCGTGGACGCCGCAGGAGCAGGCCGAGCTGCCCGCGATCGAGCGGAAGGCGCGGGAGAACGGCTGCGCCGGCGTCCGCCCGGTCACCGCCGCCGGCCTGTACCGGATGGAGCCCCGCCTCGGCCCGGGGGCACTGGCGGGGCTGCACATCCCCGGGGAGTCCATCGTCTGCCCGTGGACGACCCCGCTCGCCTTCGCGACCGAGGCGGTCCGGGCCGGCACCCGGCTGGTGCTCAACGCGGCGGTCACCGGCATCCGCCCGGCAGCCGGCGCGCACGAGGTGCGGACCACCGCGGGCACGCTGCGCTGCCGCTGGCTGGTGAACGCCGCCGGGCTGGGCAGCGACCTGATCGACCGGATGCTCGGCGGCGGCGGCTTCACGATCACCCCGCGGCGCGGCGAGCTGATCGTGTTCGACAAGCTGGCGCGCCCGCTGGTGCGCCACATCCTGCTGCCCGTGCCGACCCCGGCCACCAAGGGCGTGCTGGTCGCCCCGACCGTCTACGGGAACGTGCTGCTCGGCCCGACCGCGCAGGACGTGGCCGACCGCCAGGACACGGCGACCACGCCCGCCGGGCTGTCCGCGCTGCTCGCGCAGGGCGCCCGCATCCTGCCGGACCTCATCGCCGAGGAGGTCACCGCGGCGTACGCGGGCCTGCGGGCGGCAACCGAGCACCGGGACTACCAGATCCGGGTGGACGCGGGCCTCCGGTACGCCTGCGTGGCCGGGATCCGCTCGACCGGGCTGACCGCCTCCCTGGCCATCGCCGAGCACGTCGCCGGGCAGCTGGCCGAGGCCGGGCTCGCGCTGCGGGAGCGCCCGGGCGCGCGCGCCGCCGGGCCGCCCGTCATGCCCTACATCGGCCAGGCCGGGCGCCGGCCCTACCAGGACCCCGCGATGATCGCGGCGGACCCGGCCTACGGCCGGATCGTCTGCCACTGCGAGCGGGTCACCCTCGGCGAGATCCGGGATGCCCTGGCCAGCGACATCCCCCCGGCCGACGTGGGCGGCCTGCGGCGGCGGACCCGCGCCACCGGCGGCCGCTGCCAGGGCTTCTACTGCGCCGCGGGCATCTCGCAGATCCTGGCCGGCCGGCGGTGAACGCCGACGTGCTCATCGTCGGGGCCGGGCCGGCCGGCCTGGCCGCCGCGGCCGAGCTGCGCCGGCTCGGCGTGGCACGGGTCCTGGTCGCCGAGCGGGAGGCCGAGGCGGGCGGCGTGCCCCGGCACTGCGCCCACTCCGGGTTCGGGCTGCCGGACCTGCGCCGGCTGATGTCCGGCCCGGGCTACGCCCGCCGCATGGCGGCGATCGCGCGGCAGGCCGGGGCGCAGGTGCGCTGCGCCACCACGGTCACCGAGCTGGAGCCCGCGCGCGGCCCGGCGGGCGCGCCGCCGCCCGGCCCGGCGGGCGAGGGCCCGGCCTGGCGGGCGACGCTCACCAGCCCGGACGGGATCGAGCCGGTCACCGCCCGGGCCGTCGTGCTGGCCACCGGCTGCCGGGAGCGCCCGCGCCCGGCCCGGCTGGTCCCCGGCGACCGCCCGGCCGGGGTGATGACCACCGGCGAGCTTCAGCAGCGGGTGCACCTGCACGGCCAGCGGATCGGCGGCCGGGCGCTGGTGGTCGGCGCCGAGCACGTGAGCTTCTCGGCGATCCTCACCCTGGCCCGGGCCGGGGCGCGGGTGATCGCGCTGGTCACCGACCGGCCACGGCACCAGAGCTACGCGGCGTTCCGGCTGGGCGCCGCCGCCTTGTGGCGCGTGCCGGTGTGGACCTCGGCCGCCGTGACCGGGATCGTCGGCCGGGACCGGGTCACCGCCGTCGAGCTCACCGACCTGGCGACCGGGGCGGCCCGGCGGGTCGAGTGCGAGACGGTCGTGTTCACCGGGGACTGGATCGGCGATCACGAGCTGGCCCGGCTGGCGGGCGCCCTCATCGACCCGGGCAGCCGCGGGCCGGCCGTGGACCAGGCGGGCCGGACGTCGGTCCCCGGCCTGTTCGCGGCGGGCGGGCTGGTCCACCCGGGCGAGACCGCGGGCACCGCAGCCCTCGGCGGACGGCACGTCGCCCGGCTCCTGGCCGCCCTGCTCGGCGCGGGCCGGGTTGGAGAGCGGCCCGCCGGCGAGCCGCGCCCGCCCGGGCAGGCCGGGCCAGCCGGGGAACCTGGGCCAGGCGGGAGGCCGGGCGTCCCGGTGCGAGCGGAGGGTCACCTCGCCTGGGTCGTGCCGCAGCTCATCGGCCCGGGCGACGCATGCCCCGGCGAGGCGGGCCCGGCCGGCGGGCGGTTCCTGGCCCGCGCCGCCGACGGCCTTCCCCGCCGTGCCCGGGTCCGGGTCGCGCAGGACGACCGGCTGCTGGCCTCGTTCACCCTGCGCCTGCCGCCCGGCCGCTGCGCGCGCCTGCCGGCCGGCTGGGCCCGCGGCGCCGACCTGGCCGGCGGCCCGGTCCGGATCACGGCGCGCTGAGCGGCCGGCCCCGCGCCCCGGACGGCCCGCGCCCCTGGCCGGCCCCGCGCCTTGGCCCCGCGCTCCTGGCCGGCCTCGCGCCCCGGGCGCGGGCCGGAGGAGGTCAGCTCAGCAGCAGGACGGCGTAGGCGGCGAGCCAGTGCTCGACCATGTAGTCGCCGCCGACCACGTGCGGCAGCGCGGCGGCCGCGTGCGCGCGCGCCGCCGCCCGCGCGGCGCCTGCCCGCGGGTCCCCGGCCGGGAGCGAGTCCGCGATGCGCCGCCAGCACCATGCCCGGCTGGCGTTCAGGCCGTGCAGGTGGGCGATCTGGCCGTCGGAGGAGTCGGAGACGACCGCCGGGGCGAACAGCGCGGCGGGCTCGCCGGAGGCGATCGCCGGCAGGAAACCGCTGAGCCATTCGCCGAACTCCCCCGGCGGCAGCACCTGCGCCATCAGCTCGGCCTCGGTGAGCGCCGGAGACAGGAAGTCGTGCCCGGACGGCTCGTACCGGCCCGGGTAGTCGGTGTCCGCGGCGAACCACTCGCGCGCCTTCGCCGTGATCGCCTCGGCGAGCCCGGGCTCCCCGGCCGCCGCCCGGTCCCGCGCGTAGGGCAGCGCCCGGGACAGCCCGAACGCGCTGTTGGGGTGGAGCCCGTGACGGACCGGGTAGGTCGCCGTCGCGAGCCAGCCGAGGTAGCGCCGGGTCACCGCCTCGGCCAGCGGGGCCATCGCGGCCGCCCACCGGCGGGCGTCCGGGCCGCCCAGTGCCCCGGTCTCGCGGATCAGGGCCAGCGCCCAGCCCCACCCGTAGGGGCGCTGCCAGCCGCCTGCCCGGCTGGCGATGAACTCGGCCTCCGCCCGGAGCTTGCCCTGGGTGAACTGGCCGTCCAGCGCCGATCGGACCGCGGCGGCGTCGACCGCGTCCGGGGCGACCCGCAGCAGCCTGACCAGCACCCAGTGCATCTCCACGCACGAGTGCCAGTCGAAGCTGCCGTAGAAGACCGGGTTCACCTCGCGCGGCCGGCGGGGCAGGTCACCGGGCCCGGTCATCAGGTGCGTGACGTGAACCGGGTACTCGCGGGCGATGTTCTCCAGGGCGATCCGCGCGTAGCCCGCCGCCTCCGCGCGCAGGATCCGGGCGAAGCCCAGGTCGTCCTCGTTTGTGGGCACGCCATGATTATCCCGGCGCAGGGCCGCCCGCGGCGGCCGCGGTTTGTCGGGTCCGCACAACCGGCGGCCCGCGAATGCGTCCCCGCCCGCAGTAGCCCGCCGCGCCGGGACAGAGCAGGATGGACGCGGGTGAAGGCGACGCCCCGGCCGGGGCATCGCCTTTCGCGCGTCGGTGATCGGAAGGCACAGCCCGTGTTCAGTCGCGTCGCCATCGTCAACCGCGGGGAGGCCGCCATGCGGCTGATCCGCGCCGTCCGGGACCTGTCCGCGGAGACCGGGGAGCGGACCGAGACGGTCGCCCTGTACACCGACTCGGACCGGGCGGCCGCGTTCGTCCGGGACGCCGACCTCGCCTACCCGCTGGGGCCCGCCTCGGCCCGCCCCTACCTCGACCACGCGGTGCTGGAGCGGGCGCTGACCGAGACGGGGGCGGACGCCGCGTGGGTCGGCTGGGGCTTCGTCGCCGAGGATCCGGCGTTCGCCGAGCTCTGCGAGAAGATCGGGGTCACGTTCGTCGGGCCGGATGCCGAGGCGATGCGCAGGCTCGGCGACAAGATCGGCGCCAAGCTGCTGGCCGAGGAGGTCGGCGTCCCGGTGGCCCCGTGGAGCCGCGGCGAGGTGGCGACCCTGCCCGAGGCGCTGGCCGCGGCCGATCGCATCGGCTACCCGCTGATGCTCAAGGCCACCGCGGGCGGGGGCGGGCGGGGCATCCGCGTCATCGCCTCGCCCGGCGAGCTGTCCGAGGCGTTCGAGCGCACCCGGCAGGAGGCGCTGCGGGCCTTCGGCAGCGGCGCGGTGTTCCTGGAGCAGCTGGTGACCGGCGCGCGGCACGTCGAGGTCCAGCTGATCGCGGACGGGCACGGCACCGCCTGGGCACTGGGAGTCCGTGACTGCTCGGTGCAGCGGCGCAACCAGAAGGTCATCGAGGAGTCCGCCTCCCCGGTCCTGGCGCCGGAGCAGGCGGCCCAGCTGAGGGCGTCGGCCGAGCGGCTGGCGCTGGCCGTCGGATACCGGGGCGCGGCGACCGTCGAGTTCCTTTACCATCCGGGTGAGCGCCGGTCCGCCTTCCTGGAGGTCAACACCCGGCTGCAGGTCGAGCACCCGGTCACCGAGCTGACCACCGGCGTGGACCTGGTCAGGCTCCAGCTGCACGTGGCGGCCGGCGGCAGGCTCGACGGGCCCCGCCCGGCCGAGCGCGGGCACGCCGTGGAGGCCCGCCTGGCCGCCGAGGACCCCGACCGCGACTTCGCGCCCGCGCCGGGCCGCGTCGCGCGCCTGGCGGTGCCCGCCGGCCCCGGGGTGCGCGTGGACGCCGGCATCGCGGAAGGCGACGTCATCCCCGCCGACTTCGACTCGATGATCGCCAAGATCATCGCGTACGGGAGCGACCGCCGGCAGGCGCTCGGGCGGCTGCGCCGCGCCCTCGCCGAGACCACCGTGATCATCGAGGGCGGCGCCACCAACAAGAGCTTCCTGCTCGCCCTGCTCGACCAGCCGGAGGTGATCTCGGCGAGCGCCGACACCGCCTGGGTCGACCGCGTCCGGGCCGAGGGCCGCCTGGCCGCGCGCGAGCACTCCGCGGTCGCGCTGGCCGCCGCCGGGATCGAGGCCTACCTGGACGAGGAGGAGGTCAGCAGGCAGCGGCTGCTCACCTCCGCGCACGGCGGCCGCCCCCAGGTCCAGCACGATCCCGGGCGCCCGCTCGACCTGAGGCTGCGCGGCACCGGCTACCGGGTGAGCGTGGCCAGGGTCGGCCCGGCCCGGTTCCGCGTCGGCGTCTCCGGGGGCGGCGGCATGCACTGGGCGGACGTCGAGCTGGAGCGGTTCGACGCGCACAGCGGCCGGATCACCGTCAACGGCCGCCGCTTCCGGCTGGTGTCGGCCACCCACGGCACGATCCACCTGGTCGAGGTCGACGGCGTGACCCACCGGATCAGCCGCGACGAGGGCGGCATCATCCGCTCCCCCGCGCCCGCGCTGGTCGTGGCGACGCCGCTGTCGGCCGGTGACGAGGTCGAGCCCGGCGCCCCGGTCCTAGTGCTGGAGAGCATGAAGATGGAGACCGTGCTCCGCGCGCCGTTCCGCGCCCGGGTCCGCGAGTGCGCGGTGGCGGTGGGCAGCCAGGTCGACGCCGGGGCGCCGCTGATGCGCCTGGAGCCGGCCGCCGAGGCGGGCGCGGAGGCCAGCGCCGGCCAGGCTGCCCCGGTCGACCTGCCCGCCGCGCCGCCGGACCCGCCCGCCGCCGAGCGGGCCGAGCGCGGCCTGCAGGACCTGCGCAGCCTGCTCCTCGGCTTCGACCCGGACCCGCAGGACGGCTCGCGGGTGCTGGCCGGCTACCTGGCCGCGCGGGCCGAGCTGGGCGGCCGGCCGCTGCCAGGCGAGCTCGGCCTGCTGACGGTCTTCGCCGACCTGTCCGAGCTCAGCCGCAACAAGCCGGGCGTCGAGCTCGACGCCGAGCCGCGCAACCCGGTGCACAGCCCGCGCGAGAACTTCCACAGCTACCTGCGGAGCCTCGACGCCGAGCGGGCCGGCGTCACCGAGAGCTTCAAGGCGAAGCTGGCCCGGGTCCTGGCCCACTACGGCGTCGCGGACCTGCGCCGCACCCCGGAGCTGGAGGCCGCGGTCTTCCGGATCTTCCTGGCCCAGCAGCACGCGGGGTCGCACGTGGCGATCGTCTCCGAGCTGCTGCGCCAGTGGCTGGCCGGGGCGCCGCCGGCGACCGCGCTCGCCGAGCGGGCCGGCCTGGTGCTCGAGCACCTGATCGAGGCCACCCAGGTGCGCTTCCCCGCGGTCTCCGACCTGGCCCGGGGCGTGGTGTTCCGGTGGTTCGCGCAGCCGCTGCTGCGCCGCGCCCGCGCCCGGGTCTACGCCGCGGTCCGCGACGACCTGCGCTACCTGGACCGCCACCCGGACGCGCCGGACCGCGCCGAGCGGATCCAGGCCATGGTGGCCAGCTCCGAGCCGCTGGTGCGGCTGCTCGGGCAGCGGATCGGCCGCCCCGGCCGCGACCACGCGCCGCTGCTGGAGGTCCTGACCCGGCGCTACTACGGCAACCGGGGCCTGTCCGGGGTGACCACCCGGGAGGCGGGCGGCCACCGGTTCGTCACCGCCGAGCACGCGGGCTCGCGGGGCACGACGCTGGTGGTCACCACCGCAACCGACATCTCCGCCCTGCCGGGCGCGATCGGCGCCGTCGGCGCGATCGCCGCGGGCGTCCCCGAGCGCGGGCTGGTCGCCGACGTCTACGTCAGGTGGGACGACCAGCCGGACGCCGACGCGATGGCCGGGCGCATCGGGCGGCTGATCGCCGGGCGCCCGCAGCCCCCCGGGGTCCGCCGGATCACCGTGACCGTGGCCGGCACCAGCGGCGCGGTGATGCACCACCACGTCACCTTCCGGCCCGGCGGCTCCGGCTTCGCCGAGGACCGGCTGATCCGCGGCCTGCACCCGCAGATCGCCCGGCGCCTGCAGCTGCAGCGGCTGCGCGAGTTCGAGCTGACCAGGCTGCCGTCCGCGGACGAGGAGATTTACCTGTTCCGGGCGGTGGCCCGGGCCAACCCGGCCGACGAGCGGCTGATCGTGATGGGCCAGGTCCGCGACCTGACGCCGCTGCGCGAGCCGGACGGCCGGCTCGTCGCGCTGCCCGCCGTGGAGGACGCGATCGCCTCGGGCCTGGACGCGATCCGCAACATCCAGGCGCAGCGCCCGCAGCACAGGCGGTTCGACACCAACCGGATCATGATGTACGTCTGGCCGCTCACCGAGCTGACCGCTGGCGAGCTGAACGCCCTCGTCCAGCGCATCCTGCCGACCACCGCCGGCGCCGGGCTGGAGGAGGTCCAGTTCGTGGCCCGCCAGCGCAACGCGGCCGGGCAGATCGCCGAGGTCGCGGTGCGGATCACCCTGGATCCCGGCCACGGCGCGACGGTGCACATCGGCAAGCCGCCGACCGAGCCGGTGCCGCCGCTGGACGACTACCGGCAGAAGGTGCTCAGCGCGGCCCGGCGCGGCCACGTCTACCCCTACGAGCTGACCGGCATGCTCGCCGGCCCGGCGGGCCGCTTCGCCGAGCACGACCTCGACGAGCGGGGGGCGCTGGTCCCGGTGGACCGCCCGAAGGGCCGGAACTCGGCGGCGATCGTCGCCGGCGTGGTCACCACGCCGACCCGGCTGCATCCCGAGGGGGTCACCCGCGTGGTCCTGCTCGGCGACCCGACCAAGTCCCTCGGCGCGCTCGCCGAGCCGGAGTGCCGCCGCGTGGTCGCCGCGCTCGACCTCGCCGAGCGGATGGCCGTCCCGGTGGAGTGGTTCGCCCTGTCGGCCGGCGCCCGGATCTCGATGACCTCGGGAACCGAGAACATGGACTGGGTCGCGGCCGCGCTGAAGCGGATCGTGGCCTTCACCCAGGGCGGCGGGGAGATCAACATCGTGGTCGCCGGCATCAATGTCGGCGCCCAGCCGTACTGGAACGCCGAGGCGACCATGCTCATGCACACCAGGGGCATCCTGGTCATGACGCCGGACTCGGCGATGGTGCTCACCGGCAAGCAGTCCCTGGACTTCTCCGGCGGCGTGTCGGCCGAGGACAACGTCGGCATCGGCGGCTACGACCGGGTCATGGGGCCCAACGGCCAGTCGCAGTACTGGGCCCCCAGCCTCGCCGCCGCCCGGGACGTGCTGATGGCGCACTACGACCACACCTACGCCGCCCCCGGCGAGCGCGGGCCGCGGCGGGCGCCCACGAGCGACCCGGCGGACCGGGACATCTCCGGGTTCCCGCACGCGGCCCCCGGATGCGACTTCGCCACGGTCGGCCAGATCTTCTCGGCCGAGCACAACCCGGAACGGAAGAAGCCGTTCGACATCCGGACGGTGATGCGGGCGCTGTCCGACCAGGACCACCCGGTGCTGGAGCGGTGGGCCGACATGGCCGGCGCCGACACCGCGGTGGTGCAGGACGCGCGCATCGGCGGCTGGCCGGCCTGCCTCATCGGCATCGAGTCACGGCCCGTGCCGCGGCGCGGCTTCCCGCCCACCGACGGCCCGGACACCTGGACGGCCGGCACGCTGTTCCCGCGGTCGTCGAAGAAGGTCGCGCGGGCGATCAACGCCGCGTCCGGCAACCGCCCGGTCGTGGTGCTGGCGAACCTGTCGGGGTTCGACGGCTCGCCGGAGTCGATGCGCAAGCTGCAGCTGGAGTACGGCGCGGAGATCGGGCGGGCGGTCGTCAACTTCGCCGGGCCGATCGTGTTCTGCGTCATCTCCCGCTACCACGGCGGGGCGTTCGTGGTGTTCTCCAAGGCGCTCAACCCGGACATGACCGTGCTGGCCCTGGAGGGCTCGTTCGCGTCGGTGCTCGGCGGTGCCCCCGCCGCGGCCGTGGTGTTCTCCGGGGAGGTGCGCAGCCGCACGGCGGCCGACCCGCGGGTGACCTCCCTGCAGGCGCGCGCGGCGCAGGCCGCCGGCGCGGAGCGGGCGGCGCTGCACGCCGAGCTCGCCGAGGTCCAGGCCGCGGTCCGGGCGGAGAAGCTGGCCGAGGTCGCCGCGGAATTCGACCGGGTGCACTCCATCCAGCGGGCCGTCGAGGTCGGCTCGGTGGACGAGATCGTCAGCGTGGCCCGGCTGCGGCCCGCGATCATCGACGCGATCGAGCGCGGCCTGCGCCGCTCCCGTGACGGCGGCCCCGGCCCGGCGCGCCGCCCCGCGGGCAACGCCCCGGGGCACTGACCGGCCGGCCAGGCCGGCCGGCCCGGACGGCGCGCCGGCCCTGGGCGAATGTCGTGGACGCTCCGCAATCGCGCGGTGCTCGCCCGCCAGCCCCGCCGGCGCGCATGCTGCCTGGCATGACTGCATCGGGACGAGGGCCGGCCGGCCGTATCCGGCAGGCGAGATCACATCGGCGCCCCCGGGGCGCCCGCGCCGCGGCCGCGATCGCCGCGGGCCTGGCGAGCTGCGCGCTTGCCGCGCCGGCCGCGATGACGGCGCGGCCCGCCACGGCCGTCATGACGGCGCGGCCCGCCACGGCCGTCATGACGGCGCGGCCCGCCACGGCCGTCATGGCCGCCCGGGCCGCCGCGGCGGCCCGGGCGGCCCGCCTCCGGGCGGCCGGCCGCGCGCCTCGGATCACCGTGACCAGCCTCGCCGACTCCGGCCGGGGCACCCTCCGCGCGGCGATCCGGCTGGCCGACTCCCGGCCCCCCGGCCGCCTCACCCGGATCGGCTTCTCGGTCGCCGGGGTCATCACGCTGGCCTCTCCCCTGCCCGCGCTGACCCGGCCCGTGGTGATCGACGCGGCTACGGCCCCCGGCCACCGGCGCGGCGGCCCGCCGGCCATCGAGCTGGACTGCCACGGGCACGCCGGCCTGCGGTTCGGCATCGGCTCGCGCGGCTCGGCCCTGCTCGGCGTGTCGGTCACCGGCGCCAGCGGCAACGGCGTCACCCTGGCCGCCGGCCGCATCACGCTGAACGGCGACTACATCGGGCTCACCCCCGCCGGGACGCCCGCCGGCAACCGGGGGGACGGCGTCTACGCCGCGCCCACCTCGGCCCGCGACCGCATCGGCGTCAACACCTCGGGCGACTCCGGCGCGGTCGCCAACGTCATCTCGGCCAACGGCGGCAGCGGAATCGTGCTCGACGGGTCCTCCCGCGACCTGGTCCAGGACAACCGGATCGGCACCAGCCCGCAGGGCAGGACGGCCCTGCCGAACCGGGGGAACGGCATCTGGATTACCAGCGGCGCGCACGGCGACCGGATCGGCGGCCCCGACTTCACCGACGCGGCGACCGGCGAGGCGAACAACCCGACCGGCTCCAAGGGCACCGTCCCCCCGGTGTTCGTCGTCCCGCCGCAGGGCAACCTGGTCTCGGGGAACGCCGGGGCGGGCATCCTGATCGACGACCACGCCCGCGGCAACGTGCTGAACGGCAACTTCGTCGGCACCACGGCCGATGGTGACGCCAGGCTCGGCAACGGCTCCGACGGCGTCCGGATCGATCACGCGGACGGCAACTCGCTGACCGGATGCCGGTTCGTGAACAACCCGTTCGCCTACTACAACGTCGTCAGCGGGAACGGCGGGAACGGCCTGCGGATCACCGATTCGGACGGCACCGTCGTGCAGGGGAACTTCTTCGGGGTCGCGGCGGACAACGCCGCGGCGCTCGGCAACCGGGGCGACGGCATCCTGGTGCAGGGCACCTCGTCCGACACGCTCGTCGGCGGCGTGATCCCGCTGGGGAACGTGGCGTCCGGGAACGGCCGCAACGGCATCGAGGTGACCGGGCGGGCCCGCGGGTTCACCACGTTCAACACCTTCGGCGGGCTGCTGGCGTTCAAGGGCGCCGCGCCGAACGGCGGGGACGGGCTGCTGGTCACCGCGACCGGCGGGAACATCCTGGCGCGGACGAACGTGTTCTCCGGGAACCGGCGCAACGGGATCGAGATCGGCGGGAACGCCAGCGGCGTCACCGTCGACCCCGACATCGTGGGCCTGACCACGAAGGGCGACGCCCCGCTGCCCAACGGCGGCGACGGCCTGCTCATCGACGGCACCGCGCACGGCAACGTGATCGGCGGCACGCTGCGCTCGGTGATCCCGCAGAACACCTTCTCCGGGAACGCCGGCTACGGGATCGCGATCACCGGCCGCGCGCACGGGAACCGGGTGTTCCTCAGCGACGTCGGGACGGAGGTCCTCGGGCGGACCGCGATCGGCAACGGCCGCGGCGGCGTGCTGGTCGCCGGCCTGGCCCGCGGCAACGTGATCGGCGCCCTCGCCCGGCCCCCGGCGAACCTGATCAGCGGGAACACCGGGAACGGGGTGACCCTCGGCCCGGGGACGCGCGGCAACTTCGTCCTCGGCAACTTCATCGGGCTGAACAGGTTCGCCCGCCCGCTGCCGAACACCGGCCGGCCCGTGGTGAACCGGGGCCACGGGAACGTGATCCGGCGCAACCGCACCGGCTGAGCCCGCTCGCGCGAGGCGGCGCCGGCGGGCCGGCGGCCCGGGGCACCCCGGCCCGCCGGCCCGTGAGCGCCCGAATGGTTGCGCTTGACCCGCCGCGGGGAACACCGAGCGCGTCCCGCCCGGCTACCAGGAACGACTGACCCATGCCAGAGACGGCTGGCGACCGCGACCCGCTGCTCGCGCGCGCCGGGAACCTGGAGTACGACCGCGTGCTGTTCTTCAGCGACGCGGTCTTCGCGATCGCGATCACGCTGCTCGCCGCCGGCCTGTACCAGCCCAGCCGGTCCCCCGCGGCCACCGTCGCCAGCCAGCTGCACGACACGCTCCCGGACATCGTCGGATTCGGGATCAGCTTCGCGGTCATCGGCCTGTTCTGGCTCGGCCATCACACGATCTTCCGGTTCATCACCCGCCTGGACCGGCCGCTGGTGATGCTGAACCTGCTGTTCCTCGGCCTGATCGCCTTCCTGCCATACCCGACCCGCCTGCTGAGCGGGCACGGCGGCCAGGCCACCGCCGTGATCCTGTACGCGGCGTGCGCTGCCATGGCCGGCCTCACCGAGCTCGCGATCTGGCTCTACGCCAACCTTTCCCCGAAGGGCCTCGCCGACCCGTCGGCGCGGGCCGTCCGGCGGCGCTACCTGCTGCGCATCGGACGGATTCCCGTGGTCTTCGCGCTGTCGATCCCCGTCGCCGTCCGCTCGCCCACCGCGGCGACCTACCTGTGGATCCTGCTGTGGGCATCCGGCGTGGTGATCGACCGGCTCGTGCCGCACCGCCACCCCGGCTGACCGGCCTGCCGCCGGCCAGCCCGGTCAGCGTGAGCCCCGGGAACGGGGTGGCCGCCGGCCCCGGAACCCGGGGCGCGCCGTGCCAGGCGCGCTCCCCGGGCTGAGCGGGGGCCGGGCCGCTCACGTGGTGAACCGCGACCCCGCTGCGTGGCCGGCGCGGTGGCGCTCATCGGCGACCACCCAGGCCCGCTGCCTGCCGTGGACCTCCCAGGTGCGGCCCGCGCCGGTCAGGTCGGCGATCGCGGTGTCCTCGTCGATGCCGAGCACGAACGTGCCCGGCGGCAGGCCCGACGTGGCGCGGGCGAGCAGGCCCGGCGACCACCGGAGCATCCGGTCGAAGTGCGGCAGCACCCGCAGGTGCGGCAGGACCCGAAGGCCCGGGTCGGGCTCGCGGCCCGCGTCCCGGATCGACGGCACCCAGCCGGTCAGCACGATCGCCCCCGCCGAGCAACCCGCGAGGGCGGCCCCGGCCCGCCAGGCCCGGTCGATCGCGCGCCACAGGCGGGTGCCGCGCAGGGTCTGGGCGAGGTAGGCGGGGTTGCCGCCGGACAGGTAGATCAGCCCCGCTCCGCCGACCATGGCCGCCAGCCCGGGATCGTCCGCCTCGGCGCGGTCACGCGCCACCACCGGGACCTGCTCCACGCCAAGACGATCCGCCTGCTCCGCGCCGCGGTCCACCCACCGCCGCAGGACCGCCTCGCCCTCCGGCGCGGCGGCGGTCGGGACCTGGACGTAGCGCGGCGGGCGGCCCTTGAGCAGCATGCCCTCGAAGCCGGTCATGACCGGCAGGTACTCGCCGCTGCCGACCAGGCCGATCGGCCCGGGGCTCATCCCGCGCCCCGTCGCCCCGGCGACGGCGCGCCGCCTCTCCCCGGCGGGCGCGGCCGCGCGTGCGCGGGGCGGAACGCGGCTGGCACCAGGACTGGGCTCAGAGCCAGAGCCATCCGACGTGGCGGAGCCGCCTCCAGGTCAGGATCTCCGTGTGCCGCACGCCGTTCTTGGCGGTCCAGCGCATGACCAAGCGGGAGAAGTACCGGCGGCCGTCGTGGTACCGGACCCGCGACAGGGTGATCGTCGCCCGCTGGGGCGTGAACCCGGTGCCGTTGAACTGCAGGTGATAGCCGTGCCCGAAGGCCGACAGCCGGTGCCAGTAACGCCAGCGGATCCGCCGGATGCCGTCCTCGCAGGCCAGGTCGAAGTAGGCGCGGGCCGGCCGGACCAGGGGGCGCCTCCAGTTCGTGGGCGGGCAGGCGCCGCCGAAGCCGTAGACGACCGTCGGCCGGACGGCGCCCGGCACGGCCGCCCCGGCGGCGCGCGCCACCGGAGCGGCGACGGCCGGCGCCGCGAGGGCCGGCGCCCCGAGGCTCAGCGTGCCGACGAGCACCAGCATCACCCTGACCGATCTCACCATCGCCTCCCGCGCCTGACGCATCGCCGGTGAATGCCGCAGCGGCAGCCGGATGCCGCGATGATAGCCGACCACGCCGTCCCGGCGCGGCCGGCCAGCCCGCGCCGGGACGGTACGGTGGCTCCGTGCCTGCCGCAGCGCCCCCGCCCGTGCCCGAGCCCGAGCGGGAGGGCCCTGCGCCGCCCGGCGCCGTGGACGCGATGGGCGGCGCCCTCGCCACCCGCCGCGCCGCCGTGCCGGTCACCGTGACGCGGCTCCCGCCAGGGGCGCCCCGGACCGGGGGCGCCGCGCCGTCCGGCCGGCCCCCGGGCGGGTAGGCGGAATGCTGGCCTCTGCCGTACGGGCCGGCGACCTGCTCGACCTCGTCCTCGCCGTCCTGGCCGTCGCTGAGGGAATCCGCGGCTACCGGCGGGGCCTGCTGGTCGGCGCGGCCACCCTGATCGGCTTCATCGGCGGCGCCCTCATCGGCACGCGCCTCGCCGGCCCGGTCGCCCGCCTGGCCGCGCCCGGCCCCCTCCGGGCGGTGCTCGGCCTGGTCACCGTGCTGGTCGCCGCGATCGCCGCCGAGGAGCTGCTCGCCTACCTGGCGTCCCTGGTGCGGGGGGCGCTGCGGATCAGGCCGCTGCGGATCCTCGACGGCCTGCTCGGCACCGCGCTGTCGGTCGCCGCCACGCTGTTCGTGGCCTGGCTGCTCGGCCTCGCCGCCATCAACTCGCCCCTCACCGGCCTGGCCCGCCAGGTCCGCCACTCGCGCATCCTCACCGCGGTCGACCACCTGGTCCCGGCCGACGTCTACCTGGGCTTCTCCTCGTTCATCCAGGCCGTTGAGGCCAGCGGGCTGCCGCCGGTCTTCGCCGGCCTGAGCCCGCCCCTCGCGCCCGCCGTGGCCCCGCCCGCCGGCCGGGCCGTGCCGGCCCGCGTCATCCAGGCCGACGCGCCCAGCATCGTCAAGATCGTCGCGGCCGAGCCGGAGTGCGGCCAGCAGACCGAGGGGACCGGGTTCGTGTACGCGCCCGGCCACGTGCTGACCAACGCCCACGTCGTCGCGGGCGCGAGCAATGTCACGATCACCGGCGACGGCACCGGGGCCGGCCTCGGCCTCCGCGCGAGAGTCGTGCTCTTTGACCCGGACACCGACGTCGCCGTGCTCGACGTCCCGGGGCTCTCGCGTCCTCCCCTCGCCTTCCACCCGCCTGCCGCCCCCGGTGCCGCGGCGGAGGCCATCGGCTACCCGGAAGGCGGCCCGTTCACCGCCACCGCGGCCCGGGTGGCCGCCCGGCAGCTCATCACCGGCCCGAACATCTACGCCGACGCCATGGTGACCCGCGAGATCTACGTGCTGCGGGCGACCGTCCGGCCAGGGAACTCGGGCGGGCCGCTGATCGCCCCGGACGGCCGGGTCGACGGCATCGTCTTCGCCGCGTCGACCACCGACCCGGCCACCGGGTACGCCCTCACCGCAGGCCAGGCCAGGGCCGACGCGCGGGCCGGCGCGTCGGCCACCCGGCCCGTCTCCACGCAGAGCTGCGCGTGAGCCCGCTGCGTGAACGGATCTCATCGCAGCTACCCGGTCGCCGGCTGGCCGGGTAGCTGCTGACCGCATTGTGACATGGGCCACCTCGCGGCCCACGCCTCGCGTAGTACGGCAGCCGCACTGAGAGACCGGGAAAACACCGTCTCCCAGATTTCCTTCGTGTTATTGGCTGTGTGCCGCAATGGAGCCCGGCCTCAGAGACCGGGAAAACGGCGCTTAGGGCACAGTCAGGGCACAGCGACCATCACGCCGCAATGGAGCCCGGCCTGAGAGACCGGGAAAACTCCTCGCCGCGCACCCGGACTACGTGGCCTTCAGGTGGCCGCAATGGAGCCCGGCCTGAGAGACCGGGAAAACGTGCGCCCTGTGGAGATCACCACCGACGGGCGGGGCGTGCCGCAATGAAGCCCGGCCTGAGAGACCGGGAAAACGCTGAGCCCGCTCGGCAACGCCCGGCTGGCGGTGGCGCCGCAATGGAGCCCGGCCTGAGAGACCGGGAAAACCTGAACATTTACGGGGCGGTCGTGACGGCCGCGCCGTAGCCGCAATGGAGCCCGGCCTGAGAGACCGGGAAAACGATGCCGGCCTGGTAACCAGTCAGGGGTAATCAGTGATTTGGTCACGCTGGTTGCGGTGGCATCCAGCAGTTGCCGCTGAGGGCGTCGCGGATGGCGGCGAGGGGGCGGCGGCCGTGGCTGCGGGCGGTGGTCAGGTAGGAGCGGATGCGGCAGTGGCGCCGCAGGGTCGCCAGGGTGCGCCAGCAGCCGCTGATCTTGGCGGCGAGCTTGTAGCCGCGGATGGCGTTCTCTGATCCGTTGTTCGTCGGGGGGACGTCGAGGCGGGTGGCGAATAGCCATGCCTGGGCGGCCTTGCGCTTGAGCCGCCGGGCGAGGACGAGGCCGGGGTGGTTTCCCTTGCGCCAGGGCCGGGACAGGTTCACCGAGATCCCGAAGGCGACGGCCTGGTCGTAGTCATGGCGCAGCCGGGCCAGCAGCGCGGGATCCAGCCGCGCCTCGCCGGCGTCACGGGCGGTCCTGGCCGCCGAGGCGGCCTGGCGGAGCGCGTCGCCGGCCTGCCTGGTCCAGGCCTGCGTTTCCGGGTCGATCGCGTAGGCGTCGTCGAGGTACCGGTACAGGTGGGCCAGGCACTGCTGGACCCCGGCGAGCCCGGTGTCGTAGCTCCGGTAGCCGCCGTAGTCGTCGCGGACCAGGACCCCGGTGAAGCCGTCCAGGATCCCGAACCCGGTGATCGGCGTCTTCGTGCGGTCGCCCGCGGCGCCGTACCAGATCAGGCCCGGCCCGCCGCCGGCATAGGCGCGCATGGTCCGCACCGTGTAGACGTGCGGGTTGCCGCACCCTTCCGCGCTGGTGGCCGCTGTGGTCAGCGGGGCGGGGGTCTCGTCGGTGATCGGCACGTCCGCCGCCCGGAGGGCGTCCTTCAGCGCGTCCTCGAACCCGGCCGAGATTAAAGCCCCGTCCAGGCGGGCCAGGCAGCGGGAGGCGAACCCGGTGGACACCGGCGCGCCGAGCAGGGCGTCCATCAGGTCCGCGGCCCGCTCGATCCCGATCACGTCCGTGCTGGCCAGCAGCGTCGCCGCGGCTGTCACATTCGGGCCGTAGCAGACCGGACCGCCGGTCACTCCCGCCGGATACGGCGCGGTCGTGACCTGCCCGCACCCGCGGCAGGTCCGGCTCATCATGCGGTACTCAGTGACCGTCAGCGCGGCCGCCGGGATGTCGCGCGCCTGCACAGCGGACGCGACCCGGCCAGGCGCGCCGGCCAGGCCCGCGCCGCAGCCGCCGCACCTGCCCGGCTCGATGACCCGGGTCTCATCCGGCCGGGCGGACCACGCCAGGCCCGCGCCCGGATGACCCTTCTGCCCGCCCCGCGCCCGGCCCGGCCGCGCCCGCCGGGCCTCCCGCTGCCTGGCCTTCTTCCTCGCCTCGGCCGCCGGGCCGTCCTGACCGGGCGGCTGCGAGGAATTCGAGGAGTCCCTGCCCGCCTGCCTGCGAAGCGCCGCAACCTCGGCCCGCAGCGACTCGATCAGCGCGGCCTGCTCAGCCACCACCGCCATCAGATCCGCGTTCCGGGCCGCCAGCTCCTCATACGACGGCTGCCCCGGACCCGGCACCCCAGAACCCAACCATGATCACAAAGCGGACGCCAGCACCGACACGCCGCAGATCAGGAAGGGGCCTGACTGCTTACCCGGCCTGCGCCGCGCCCGGCAGGGGCCGGACGCCCCAATGGAGCCCGGCCTGAGAGCCGGGAAAACTCTCTACGTGGCCGCCACCCTGGTCGCGACAACGGTGCCGCAATGAAGCCCGGCCTGAGAGACCGGGAAAACCCAGCGTTATCGGGACGCCCCATGCCGCAATCCCGGGCCGCAATGGAGCCCGGCCTGAGAGACTGGGAAAACATGCCGCCCTTGTCCGCCGGACCCGCCTTGAATGGGAGCCGCAATGGAGCCCGGCCTGAGAGACCGGGAAAACGACCCACAACCAACCCAAACCCACCACAACACAAAAAAGCCGCAATGGAGCCCGGCCTGAGAGACCGGGGAAACGACGCGATCCGCTGCCCGCCCTCATCCAGCCACTGGCCGCAATGGAGCCCGGCCTGAGAGACCGGGAAAACACGTCGCCCGTTGCGGGGCTCGAGCCCGAAACGACGCCGCCGCAATGGAGCCCGGCCTGAGAGACCGGGAAAACGGCCCGGTGGTCGTCAACGGCGGCTCGCGGCTGCTGTCGCCGCAATGGAGCCCGGCCTGAGAGACCGGGAAAACCTGCCGCACATCTCCGACCCGCTCAGCGGCGTAGGGCCGCAATGGAGCCCGGCCTGAGAGACCGGGAAAACCGCCGGGAGCAACTGCCAGGCGATCGATCCGGTCTTGCCGCAATGGAGCCCGGCCTGAGAGACCGGGAAAACCTGCGCGCCGACGACCTACGTGGTGCCGCAATGGAGCCCGGCCTGAGAGACCGGGAAAACATGGCGGTCTCCTCAGCGCCACGGCGCATGATGGTGCCGCAATGGAGCCCGGCCTGAGAGACCGGGAAAACCTGCCCGAGAATCGCGCGCGCATGCTGCTAACCGGCGCCGCAATGGAGCCCGGCCTGAGAGACCGGGAAAACCGCTAGACCCCATGAGAAAGTCCGCCCGGCTGATTTTGCCGCAATGGAGCCCGGCCTGAGAGACCGGGAAAACGCGTAATGAATCCGGTGCCGGTAAACGTCACCGCAGTGCCGCAATGGAGCCCGGCCTGAGAGACCGGGAAAACGGGTTGCGTGCCGTTGGTCGGACGGGACTGGCGGGGGCCGCAATGGAGCCCGGCCTGAGAGACCGGGAAAACCCATTCGACCGCGAATTTGACACGGTCGCGGGAAATGCCGCAATGGAGCCCGGCCTGAGAGACCGGGAAAACTCGGAAGGCGCGCCGTGCCCGAGAGCCTGAGCAATCCCGCCGCAATGGAGCCCGGCCTGAGAGACCGGGAAAACGATCCTGCCGCGCCGCCCGCCGGGCCGACGTCAGGGAGCCGCAATGGAGCCCGGCCTGAGAGACCGGGAAAACGTCACTCAGGGTAATGTTCGGGAAGCTGTACGAACGGGCCGCAATGGAGCCCGGCCTGAGAGACCGGGAAAACGCAGAATTCGCGGCGGAACTTGCCCGGCTCAGGTCCGCCGCAATGGAGCCCGGCCTGAGAGACCGGGAAAACTTGAGTGCAGATGGGATCATCCCACTGACCGGGATGCCGCAATGGAGCCCGGCCTGAGAGACCGGGAAAACCGACGCCGCCGGTCAGCACAGTCGCCTCGCGGAAGAAGCCGCAATGGAGCCCGGCCTGAGAGACCGGGAAAACTGATAGGGTAGGGCCATGACTGACGCTGAGACTGAGCCGCAATGGAGCCCGGCCTGAGAGACCGGGAAAACCCGAAGGCGCCGGAAACGGAACCGCCGAAGGCGCCGGCCGCAATGGAGCCCGGCCTGAGAGACCGGGAAAACTCGGAAATCCGATTGACTGGGCGAATTTACCGTAGCACGCCGCAATGGAGCCCGGCCTGAGAGACCGGGAAAACGTGAGATGCGAGAAACGGCCTGAACAGGTGAGATGCGAGGCCGCAATGGAGCCCGGCCTGAGAGACCGGGAAACCCAGCCGATCGCGTCGAGCCCGGCCGCCTCGATGTCGGGCCGCAATGGAGCCCGGCCTGAGAGACCGGGAAAACAACTTGGGCAGTCCGGGCAATCCGGTACATGTCCGGGCCGCAATGGAGCCCGGCCTGAGAGACCGGGAAAACCGCCGAACTCCGCGAAATTTTTAAGGGCGCAACCGTCGCCGCAATGGAGCCCGGCCTGAGAGACCGGGAAAACTCCCGACCTTCCGCACGCAATCCGGTACGCACAGGATGCCGCAATGGAGCCCGGCCTGAGAGACCGGGAAAACTCCCCTAGGGCAAAAAAGCCTGATGTCTGCCCGCGCGGCCGCAATGGAGCCCGGCCTGAGAGACCGGGAAAACCCACACAAACACACAAACACACAGCACCACAGCAAGCCGCAATGGAGCCCGGCCTGAGAGACCGGGAAAACGTGGGGAGGGTATTTCCCCGGAAATCCTGACCCCAGGCCGCAATGGAGCCCGGCCTGAGAGACCGGGAAAACCCGCACGTGATCACGTAACCTGCACCGCCGGATTCGCCGCAATGGAGCCCGGCCTGAGAGACCGGGAAAACGTCACGCATAATATACTGGGCAATTTCTCGGTGGCGAAGCCGCAATGGAGCCCGGCCTGAGAGACCGGGAAAACGTCCGCCGCTAGCATCACCGTCCCCGGGGAAGTCGCGGCGCCGCAATGGAGCCCGGCCTGAGAGACCGGGAAAACTAGGTCCGGTCCCGGATGTAGGCGAGGACGGTCCTGCCGCAATGGAGCCCGGCCTGAGAGACCGGGAAAACGATATCATCCTCTCGCGCCTTAACGAAATTCACAGCAGCCGCAATGGAGCCCGGCCTGAGAGACCGGGAAAACCGTCCGGCAGAAATTCGCCAGTTATCTCCCCGGTAGCCGCAATGGAGCCCGGCCTGAGAGACCGGGAAAACGCGGAACAAAAATACGTGTTCCGCCGCGCCGTATGACCGCCGCAATGGAGCCCGGCCTGAGAGACCGGGAAAACCGGCAGCCAGGGTGCTTGATCACGTACTGGACGGCACGCCGCAATGGAGCCCGGCCTGAGAGACCGGGAAAACTTCCGCAAGCCGGGTAAACGTATTCTTCGACACTGTGCCGCAATGGAGCCCGGCCTGAGAGACCGGGAAAACCTTCGGCGTGACCGGACATGATCCACCCGAATCGGTGCCGCAATGGAGCCCGGCCTGAGAGACCGGGAAAACAGTACACTACTCCGGTGCGGTGCATGAACATCAGGGAGCCGCAATGGAGCCCGGCCTGAGAGACCGGGAAAACACTGCGACGGCAGGGGATGCAAGGTGAGGAGATCATGCCGCAATGGAGCCCGGCCTGAGAGACCGGGAAAACATACCGGCGAGGTCAAGGCCGAACATGACACGAAGGCCGCAATGGAGCCCGGCCTGAGAGACCGGGAAAACGGTGATCTCGCAGGAAATCGCGAAGCTGGCAGAGGAGCCGCAATGGAGCCCGGCCTGAGAGACCGGGAAAACCTATATCAGGATACGGAACACATGGACACGGTTAAGGCCGCAATGGAGCCCGGCCTGAGAGACCGGGAAAACCCGCACGTGATCACGTATCCTGCGCCGCCATTTTCGCCGCAATGGAGCCCGGCCTGAGAGACCGGGAAAACGTGCAAACGATTGCAGTGCACCTTCCACCTCAGGTGCCGCAATGGAGCCCGGCCGGAGAGACCGGGAAAACCTTCCGGTGTTTCGCGGTAAGGTGCGGGTGCAGCTGCCGCAATGGAGCCCGGCCTGAGAGACCGGGAAAACGCAGATGCGACTCACCGTTACCCAACGGCCGGTTACAGCCGCAATGGAGCCCGGCCTGAGAGACCGGGAAAACGTCTTGGTCAGGCCGCGCTCAGGGTGAGCGCGTCGGCCGCAATGGAGCCCGGCCTGAGAGACCGGGAAAACCAGGCGGCGGCGATAGCCGTGATCTCAGATGTCGTGCCGCAATGGAGCCCGGCCTGAGAGACCGGGAAAACTGCAGGGCCCGGTCAGGGACGGGTGGCTCGTCGGGTGGCAGCAATGGAGCCCGGCCTGAGAGACCGGGAAAACCCGCCCAATCCGTACATCCGCTGGTCGGCGAGCAGCTGGCCGCAATGGAGCCCGGCCTGAGAGACCGGGAAAACCCTCCCGCCTACGCGGCCAGGCTGTAGATCATGTGGCCGCAATGGAGCCCGGCCTGAGAGACCGGGAAAACCTTCCTGACGACAACCAGGGTGTCTAATTACGTACTGCCGCAATGGAGCCCGGCCTGAGAGACCGGGAAAACACCGAAGGGTGCATCGTAACCGGCGGGCTGTCATTTTGCCGCAATGGAGCCCGGCCTGAGAGACCGGGAAAACGGGAATGGCACAACCGAAGAAACGGGAAAAGCGATGCCGCAATGGAGCCCGGCCTGAGAGACCGGGAAAACACGCCAGCTATACTGCCACCGTGGAAGCGGGCAATCACGCCGCAATGGAGCCCGGCCTGAGAGACCGGGAAAACCTGGCAGCCCGACTGGGACCTCCTCGCCGACGAGGCGCCGCAATGGAGCCCGGCCTGAGAGACCGGGAAAACTGCTCGCCAAGATCGCCGCCCTCGAGGCCAAGCCGGAGCCGCAATGGAGCCCGGCCTGAGAGACCGGGAAAACCTGGAGCCGCGGGTGATGAGTACCACGGCCAGTGGCTAGCCGCAATGGAGCCCGGCCTGAGAGACCGGGAAAACCGGCCAGCGGTCACCGCGGCACGTATCTGTGGCGCGCGGCCGCAATGGAGCCCGGCCTGAGAGACCGGGAAAACCGGTGCGCCTCAGCGCAGGCGGCGCATGCCGCTGGCTGGCCGCAATGGAGCCCGGCCTGAGAGACCGGGAAAACCTGCCCTGGCCTGCAGGGATGCCCCCGCAGAAGAACATGCCGCAATGGAGCCCGGCCTGAGAGACCGGGAAAACCCCACGCGCCCGGCGGGGCGGCCAGGCCCGCCCACGGCGCCGCAATGGAGCCCGGCCTGAGAGACCGGGAAAACCTAGGAAAAGGACGTTGCTGCGGCGCACTACGTTACGCCGCAATGGAGCCCGGCCTGAGAGACCGGGAAAACCCCCACCCGTCACCGTCGCGGTGCACGTCGGTGATGCCGCAATGGAGCCCGGCCTGAGAGACCGGGAAAACAGGTCAGCCCCAAGAAAACGGGCCGGGCGGACGCTGCGCCGCAATGGAGCCCGGCCTGAGAGACCGGGAAAACGTGCCAGGTGTGGCGCGCCGTCACCGGGAGTCCTGCACGCCGCAATGGAGCCCGGCCTGAGAGACCGGGAAAACCTGACCGGCTCGACGCACACCACGCGGCCACCGCTGACGCCGCAATGGAGCCCGGCCTGAGAGACCGGGAAAACCCCGTGTGGGTGTGCATCGTGGCCGTGACTGTCCGGCCGCAATGGAGCCCGGCCTGAGAGACCGGGAAAACGCGAATGACCGGAAGTCGTTCTACGTGTCCCAGGCGCCGCAATGGAGCCCGGCCTGAGAGACCGGGAAAACCCTAAGGCGCCGGAAATGGATTCTCCGGTTCCGCCGGCCGCAATGGAGCCCGGCCTGAGAGACCGGGAAAACGCACGGGATATCTCTGCCATTCCGTGGCGTCGGCGTAGCCGCAATGGAGCCCGGCCTGAGAGACCGGGAAAACCAGAGGGGAAAGACGCGGCTTTCGTTTAAGCTTTTGGCCGCAATGGAGCCCGGCCTGAGAGACCGGGAAAACGTCTGCCGCTAGCATCACCGTCCCCGGGGAAGTCGCGGCGCCGCAATGGAGCCCGGCCTGAGAGACCGGGAAAACCCGCCGGGCCGGCGGCCAGTGGTGGGAGTGGATCCGGCCGCAATGGAGCCCGGCCTGAGAGACCGGGAAAACGCGGCGACCCTGTCGGAGCTGGCCACGCGCGGCAGCTCGCCGCAATGGAGCCCGGCCTGAGAGACCGGGAAAACCCCGTACTTCATCAGCCGGGTGCGGTCCGGAGACCAGCCGCAATGGAGCCCGGCCTGAGAGACCGGGAAAACCCAGCCGAGGAAGGAGGAGGAGGGATGACCGCGCCGCCGCAATGGAGCCCGGCCTGAGAGACCGGGAAAACTGGTATCTAGGCTGTAACCCGAAACCGTCCCGCCGGCGCCGCAATGGAGCCCGGCCTGAGAGACCGGGAAAACACCTGTCCCGTCTGTCCCGCCAGGGTCAGCACGGCAGGCCGCAATGGAGCCCGGCCTGAGAGACCGGGAAAACCGATGTTACCCTTACCCAGTCAGCGACGGCCGTTCTGCCGCAATGGAGCCCGGCCTGAGAGACCGGGAAAACTATGCGCCGGAGTCGCATGAATGGTCGCATTGTCCGGCCGCAATGGAGCCCGGCCTGAGAGACCGGGAAAACCCATTCCTACCCGATCCGACGACACTGGGCGATATGGGCCGCAATGGAGCCCGGCCTGAGAGACCGGGAAAACCGGCGCGCAGTGCCAGCTTCGGCGTGTCCGCCATGCCGCCGCAATGGAGCCCGGCCTGAGAGACCGGGAAAACTCGCGTCGTCATGCCCGGCCGCGTGCCGGGCCTCGCTGCCGCAATGGAGCCCGGCCTGAGAGACCGGGAAAACGCCGATTTGTACGCTTGGGTGCCGCTGACCAGGGAGTGCCGCAATGGAGCCCGGCCTGAGAGACCGGGAAAACCTGCCACAGGCGCAGCTCAGCGCGCACGTGGACGTCGCCGCAATGGAGCCCGGCCTGAGAGACCGGGAAAACAAGCGCCCGGTTCCCAAGGGCACCAGGGTATGGGTATGCCGCAATGGAGCCCGGCCTGAGAGACCGGGAAAACTTGCACCGCAAGCTGAGTGGCATTATCCTGGTGATAGCCGCAATGGAGCCCGGCCTGAGAGACCGGGAAAACATGGCGCTAAAGGGACACCACTGGAAATACCACTTGCGCCGCAATGGAGCCCGGCCTGAGAGACCGGGAAAACCCGTGCCAGCTAGCAGGTCATTCGCGGGAATATTCGCCGCAATGGAGCCCGGCCTGAGAGACCGGGAAAACCTGTTCCGTCGCGGCGTACTCCTGGTCGCCAAGTCGCCGCAATGGAGCCCGGCCTGAGAGACCGGGAAAACCGGGCACTCGCCGTGGCTGTCCCAGTGCGGCAGCCGCCGCAATGGAGCCCGGCCTGAGAGACCGGGAAAACGTCTGTCGCTTTTGTCCAGCGCACCGGGGTAATTTAGCCGCAATGGAGCCCGGCCTGAGAGACCGGGAAAACCTATAATACCGGTACCGGTTCGCTTAACCGGGTTCCGTGCCGCAATGGAGCCCGGCCTGAGAGACCGGGAAAACATGGCGGCGATCATGACCGCCCGGATCAATTCCCGCAAGCCGCAATGGAGCCCGGCCTGAGAGACCGGGAAAACTTCCTGGGCAGGTCACGATCGGAGTGCGTGCGCTTGGCCGCAATGGAGCCCGGCCTGAGAGACCGGGAAAACGTGGGTCCTCGCCCTGCGGGTGATCCAGATCGTGTGCCGCAATGGAGCCCGGCCTGAGAGACCGGGAAAACGTACACCGCCCAGCCCGGCTTCGCCGGGCTCGTGAAGCCGCAATGGAGCCCGGCCTGAGAGACCGGGAAAACCATCCCGCGCCGGCCGGGGACGCCGTTGAGCACGAAGCCGCAATGGAGCCCGGCCTGAGAGACCGGGAAAACCCGGCGCCCGTGCCGCTCGTCGCGCTGCTCGGCGTGCCGCAATGGAGCCCGGCCTGAGAGACCGGGAAAACCGATATCATTCTCTCGCGCCTTGACGACATGAACAGGCGCCGCAATGGAGCCCGGCCTGAGAGACCGGGAAAACGGGAAGACGTGTGGGCTTATGGCTGACGATAAGATGCCGCAATGGAGCCCGGCCTGAGAGACCGGGAAAACGAGGCCATTGTCTCGTCAGCCACGCCATCAGGAAACGGGCCGCAATGGAGCCCGGCCTGAGAGACCGGGAAAACAAGCCAGGACTCGGCGCCTTTGCGAGACGGCCTCTCGGCCGCAATGGAGCCCGGCCTGAGAGACCGGGAAAACCTGACCGGAACGCCTATGTCGGTGTGCGAAGCGGAGGGCCGCAATGGAGCCCGGCCTGAGAGACCGGGAAAACGCTGAGCATGAAACGAAGGAAAGCGCGGAAAGCCAAGGCCGCAATGGAGCCCGGCCTGAGAGACCGGGAAAACTTGTCGCCGGAATTGGCAAGGGGACTGGGCATCGTCGGCCGCAATGGAGCCCGGCCTGAGAGACCGGGAAAACATAATGGCCGGGGAACTATTAAGGTTCCAAAATTCGGGCCGCAATGGAGCCCGGCCTGAGAGACCGGGAAAACCGCTGACAGTCCTACGGTCAGGCCGGCGGCGGCCAGGCCGCAATGGAGCCCGGCCTGAGAGACCGGGAAAACGCCTACCGGGCCACGCGGATCACCGGTCACGTCGCTGCCGCAATGGAGCCCGGCCTGAGAGACCGGGAAAACTGGGAAAGGGAATCAGGATTTGATTCGCTGGTGATGCCGCAATGGAGCCCGGCCTGAGAGACCGGGAAAACCCTGGTGCTGTCCGCCGCCGGCGCGGCGGGCACGGAGCCGCAATGGAGCCCGGCCTGAGAGACCGGGAAAACGCACCCCGCGCGCTGCCCGGCGCGGCGGGGCCGGGCGGCCGCAATGGAGCCCGGCCTGAGAGACCGGGAAAACGGGCCCCGGGGCTCCGGCAGCGCCTCGCCCGGGGGAAGCCGCAATGGAGCCCGGCCTGAGAGACCGGGAAAACCTAGGGGGAGGCATCGGAGCTGCCGCGCGGCGGGACGCCGCAATGGAGCCCGGCCTGAGAGACCGGGAAAACACGCGGCACGAAGAATGTACAGTAATGTCCGGTTTTAAGCCGCAATGGAGCCCGGCCTGAGAGACCGGGAAAAC
>JAJPIV010000055.1 GCA_021324595.1 Actinomycetota bacterium
GGTGACGTCCGCCCCGTCCAGCAGCACCGTGCCGGAGGTCGGCTGCTCGAAGCCGGCGATCAGCCGCAGCGTGGTGGTCTTCCCGCACCCGGACGGGCCGAGCAGGGAGAAGAACTCGCCGCTGGAGATCGCCAGGCTCACGTTGTCGACGGCCAGCTCGGTGAAGCGCTTGCTCAGCGCGACCAGCTCGACGTGCCCGCCGGCCATCGGCCACCTACCTTCCCGGCTGGCCACGGACCGGCGTGCCGGTCACGTGCGCGCGGCCACTGGGGTTCCAGTCGAATCTCAAGTTGTCAGCGATGTAGCGCATGCACAACTCGAACGCGCTCACCGGGTCCACGACCGGGTCCTCGAGCGCGATCTGCACGGTCAGGCCGTCGAGCAGCGCGGACAGGAAGATCGCGAACCGCTGCGGGTCGATGCCGGCGAACTCGCCGGCCTCCTGGCCCGCCACCACGAGCGAGACGATGACGTCCCGCCAGCGCTCGTCCGACTTGCGGCGCACGCTCGCCACGTCGGGGTTGCGGGCCGCCTGGACCCAGAAGTCCAGCCAGAGCAGCCAGTTGCTCGCCAGCTCCGGGTCGCCGTCGGGAAGCAGGTTCATGGCGACGAACTCCTCCAGCCGGAGCGCGGCGGTGGGCAGTTCGTCGAGGCGGCGCCTCACCTCGGCGTACCAGGCGTCCTCGTAGTGCCGGATCGCCTCGGTCAGCAGCTGGTCCTTGGTCTTGAAGTAGTAGATCACCAGGGCCGGGCTGATCCCGATCCGCTCGGCGATGTCGGCGATCCTGGTGTCGGCGAAGCCGCGCTCGCAGATCACGTCCAGGGCCGCCCGCAGCATCTGGCCGCGGCGCGCCTCGGCCACGGTGGCGCCGCCGGGCACCCCGCGGGACCCGCCGTGCGGGCCGCCCGGAACGTCCGGCGGGCGGCCCGCGCCAGCCTGCGCGGGCGCGCCACCGCCCGCCGCCAGGCCGCCCGGCCCGTGATCGCTCATCCGCCGACTCCTCCCCAGCACTTGTCGCCACCGTAGCAAATTTCTAGACTGAACATTCAGTCAGGACTCGCGCGCGGCGCTGGCCACCCGGGCCGGCGCGGGGGCCGGCCGACGCAAGGAGGCGCTCATGGCCGCACCATACGACGCCATCGTCATCGGCGGCGGGCACAACGGCCTCGTGGCCGCCGCCTACCTGGCCCGGGCCGGAGCGCGGACGGTCGTGCTCGAGGCCCGGCACAAGGCCGGCGGCGCCGCGACCACCGATTCGCCATGGCCGGATGCTCCCGAGTTCAAGGTGACGCGGCTCTCCTACGTCATGAGCCTGATGCCGCCGACCATTATCCGCGATCTGCGGCTGGCCAGCCACGGCTACAAGGTGTACCCGATGGGGCCGTACTACCAGGCGTTCCCGGAGGGAGGCTCGATCAGGCTGTACGCCGACGACGCCAGGCGCAACCACGAGTCGGTGGCCCGGTGGTCCAAGCGGGACGCCGACGCGATGCCGCGCTGGGACGCCTGGCTGGCCGGGCTCGCCGACGTGCTCGGGCCGCTGCTGCTCACGGTCCCCCCGAGGCTCGGCTCCCGGCGGCCGCGGGACCTCGCCGGGACGCTGCGGCTGGCCTGGCGCCACCGCGGCCTGGACGTGCGCACGATCGCCGACGTCACCCGGCTGATGACCATGTCGATCGCCGACCTGCTCGACGACTGGTTCGAGTCCCCGCAGGTCAAGGGGGCGCTCGCGGTCAACGGCGTGATCGGCACGTGGGCCGGGCCCTTCTCGCCGGGCACCGCCTACGTGATGGCCCACCACTCGATCGGCGACGTGGGCGACGGGCACCTGGGGAACTGGGGGTTCCCCGAGGGCGGGATGGGCGCGGTGGCCGCGGCGATCGAGGCCGCGGCCCGCGGCTTCGGCGCGCAGATCAGGCTCGGCGCGAGGGTGGCGAGGGTGCTCGTCGAGGGCGGCCGCGCGGCCGGCGTGACGCTGGACGGCGGCGAGGAGATCCGGGCGCGGACGATCGTGAGCACGCTCCACCCGAGGACCGCGTTCCTTGATCAGGTCGGCGAAGAGCACCTGCCCGCGGACTTCGTGCGGGACATCAGGAACTGGAAGACCAGGAGCGGGGTGGTCAAGATCAACCTTGCCCTCGCCGAGCTGCCGAGCTTCACCGCCGATCCGGGCACCGAGCTGCAGGAGCATCACACCGGGTCGGTCGAGATGGCGCCGTCGGTGGAGTTCATCGAGCGGGCGTTCCAGGACGCCCGGGAGGGCCGCCCGGCGCTGCGGCCGTTCAGCGACGGGGTGATCCCGACGTCGTTCGACCGGACGCTGTCCCCGGAGGGCACGCACATCATGTCGCTGTTCACGCAGTGGGTGCCGTCCGACTGGAACCGCGAGCCGCACGCGGCCGAGCTCGAGGCCTACGCGGACCGGATGATCGGGCTCTACGACGAGGTGGCGCCGAACTTCAAGGCCTCGGTCCTGCACCGCGACATCGTCGGCCCCTACCAGATGGAGCACGAGTACGGCCTGATCGGCGGGAACATCTTCCACGGCGAGCTGTCCCTGGAGCAGCTGTTCCACATGCGCCCGGCGCCCGGCTACGCGGACTACCGCACCCCGGTCCCCGGCCTGTACTACGGCAGCTCGGCCACCCACGCCGGCGGCGGGGTGTGCGGCATCCCCGGCTGGCAGGCGGCGCGGGCCGCGATCGCCGACCGCAAGGCCGGCCGGCGCGGCCGCCGGGCATGACCTTTCGCACCGCCCCGGCCGCGCCCCGGCCGGCCCTGCGCGCCATGCTGGAGGCGCGATCGGTGGCGATCGTCGGCGCCTCGGCCCGGCCCGGCAGCTTCGGGGCCCGGATGGTCGCCGAGGTCGCCAGGTCGGCCGCACGGCCGGCGATCCACCCGGTGAACCCGCGCTACCGCGAGATCGCCGGCCTGCCCTGCGTGCCGTCGCTCGCGGACCTCCCCGGTCCCGCCGACCTGGTGCTGCTGGGAGTGCCCGACGCCGCGCTGGAGGAGCAGCTCGGGCTCGCCGCGGCGCTCGGCTGCCGCGCCGCGGTGATCTTCGGCAACGCGCACGACCCCGGCGGGCCGGGCGAGCCGGCGCCCGGCCCTGACGGCGGCGCGCCCGGGGCCGGCCGGAACGAGCCCGGGGCCGGAGGCGCCGCCGGACCCGGCGCGCCCGGTGCCCGCCGGGCCGGGCTCAGGGAGCGGCTGTCGCGCATCGCCCGCTCGGCCGGCATGGAGCTGTGCGGCGCCGGCTGCATGGGGTTCGCCAACGTGGCCTACGGCCTGCGCGCGATGGGCTACGTCGAGCCCGACCCGCTCCCGGCCGGCCCGGTGGCCCTGGTCACGCACTCCGGGTCGGTGTTCTCGGCGCTGCTGCGCTCCCGGCGGGCGGTCGGCTTCACCCTCGCGGTCTCCTCCGGCCAGGAGCTGGTCACCGCGGCGCCGGCGTACCTGGAGTACGCCCTCGACCTGCCGCAGACGCGGGTGCTCGCCCTGGTGCTCGAGGCCCTGCGCGACGCCGCCGGGATGCACCGGGTGCTCGCCCGCGCGGCCGGGCGCGGCCTGCCCGTCGTGCTGCTGTCCGCCGGCGGCTCGCCGGCCGGGCGGGAGATGGTGGCCGCCCACTCCGGGGCGCTGGCCGGCTCCGACGACGGCTGGGAGGCGCTGGCCCGGGCCTACGGCGTCCACCGCGTCGGCGATCTTCAGGAAATGACCGATACGCTCGAATTGTTCGCCCTGCGCGCCGGCCGCGGCGCTCCTCCCCCGGGCCGGCCGGGAGGCATCGCCACCGTCCACGACTCGGGACTGGAGCGCGCCCACGTCACCGACCTGGCCCACGAGCTGGGCGTCCGGTTCGCGGACATCGGGGAGGCCACCCGGGCGCGCCTGGCCGAGCTGCTCGACCCCGGCCTGGCCCCGGCGAACCCGCTCGACGCCTGGGGGACCGGGGCAGGCACCCGCGAGCTGTTCGCCGGGTGCCTGCGGGCGCTCGCCGAGGACGAGTCGGTGGCGGCGGTGGTGCTCGCCGTGGACCTGGTCCCCGAGCTCGACGGCGACGACTCCTACCGGCTCGCCGTGCTCGACGCTGCCCGGCGGACCGGCAAGCCTGTCGCCGTGATGAGCAACCTCGCGGGCGCCATCGACCGGGACGCCGCGGCGCTGCTGCGCGGCGGCGGCGTCGCGGTCCTTGAGGGAACGCGGTCAGGCCTGCTCGCCCTGCGCCATCTGCTCGATCACCTGCGCCGGCAAGCCGCGGAGCAGCCGGGCGGGGCCAGCAAGGCGGACGGATCGCCGGGCGAGGCGGCGGGATCGCCGGGCGAGGCGGCGGGATCGCCGGGCGAGGCGGATGGCCGGCCGGATCGATCCGCCGGGGCGGGCCGGGCCGCCGGAGCGACGGCCGATCCTGGCAGGCGGCACCGCGGCCGCGCGCTCCTGGCCCAGGCCGGCCAGACCGGAGCCGCGCAGCTGGCGCTCCTGCGCGAGTACGGGATCCCGGTCACCCGGGCCGAGCGGGCCACGAGCCCGGCTGCCGCGCTCGCCGCGGCCGGGCGGATCGGCTACCCGGTGGTGCTCAAGACCGACCAGCCGGGCCTGGCCCACAAGACCGACGCCGGCGGCGTGGTACTGGGCTTGCGCACCCCGGCCGACCTGGCCGCCGCCTACGCGGACGTGGCCGTCAGGCTCGGCCCGGCCGTGCTGGTCTGCGAGACCGCCCCGCCGGGCACCGAGCTGGCGCTCGGCATCACCCGCGACCCGGCCCTCGGGCCGCTGGTCGTCGTCGGGGCCGGCGGCACGCTGGTCGAGCTCCTGGCCGACCGGGCGGTCGCCCTGCCGCCGCTGACCGAGCCGCAGGCGGCCGCCCTCCTGGGCGAGCTGCGCGTGGCCGCGCTGCTGGCCGGCGCCCGCGGCGCCCCGCCGGCCGACCTGCGCGCGGTCGTCCGGGCGATCGTGGCCGTCGCCGAGCTCGCCGCCGACCTTGGCGATGAGGTCGAGGCACTGGACGTCAACCCGCTGATCTGCGGCCCCCGCGGCGCGATCGCCGCCGACGCCCTCGTGATCGGCCGTCAGCGAGCAGGCGGCGCGCCCCGGGATGGCGGCGGCAGCGCCGGGCCGAGCGGGTCGGGCCGCAGGTTGCCGGCCTCGGCGTCACCGACGCAGAACCCGGCGGGCGCGCCGACCACGATCCCGGCGGCGCCGCCGGAGACCGGCACGTAGCCGGAGTGCAGGCCGGGCTCGGCGGTGAACGAGCGGGCCAGCCCCCGGTAGTACACGGTCACCACGGCCGGCACCCTGGAGTACCACAGGTACCCGATCCGCAGCATCCCGGTGGTGGCGGGGGACGGGCGGCGGAACGGCACGGTGATCCGGCCCCGGCGGGCGGGCCAGCACCGCAGCCCGGGGGCGAGCGGCCTGCTCGCCGCGCCCTGGACGTATGCCGGGTAGAGGCGGCCGTCGGCGCCGAACATCCTCAGCCCGTCGATCGTCCCGGAGATGTCGCGGATCCACCGGAGCCTGCCCGGCGCGATGTCGCCGATCACCTTCGACTCCATCGCATAGGCGCCGAACAGGCCCTCGACCAGGTACCCGGGGACGCCGACGTTGAACACCGGCGTGCCCCGCGGCGCCAGGCGGACGGCGGCGATGGCATTGGCGATGTAGCGCGCGCTCGGCGCGCCGGTGGTGACGTTCTCGTACGCCTGGACGGACCAGACCGAGCCGAACGCGAACAGCCCGACCACGATCGCCGCGGCGCGCTGCGCCAGCGGGCCGCGCCCGGGGGGCCGGGCCGCGGGCCGCGCGACGGTCTCCGGGGCGGGCCCGGCAGAGGCGGCCAGCGGCCAGAAGGCCAGCCCGAGGCTGAGCGCCAGCACCGGCGCCGCGTCGGCGACGTACCGGGTCTCCAGCGCGAGGACGGCCGGGGAGAGCGCGTAGATCCGGCCGATGACCGCCGGCGCCATGTCGGCGAGCAGGATCCAGCCGGCGAGCATCGCCCACGCGCGCCAGGCCACCGGGCGGCGCCGGATGCTCACCCCGACGACGGCGGCTGCGACCACGACGGCCAGCAAGATCAGGCCTCCGGGCGGGGCGGCGAACGAGTACGAGGCGTCCGCGGTGGGCAGCCACCGCCACGGGCCGCCGAGCGCCCCGGGCAGGAAGCTCTCCCGCAGCAGGCCCCAGGCGAAGGCCAGCACGCCGGAGGCCGAGCGCGGGGCGTGCGGATGGGACTCCGAGGTGTGCAGCGCCCGGGCCAGCAGGACCGCGTACGCGATCATCTCCGCCGCGTAGGCGGACCAGGCCGGCCAGTGGCGCCGCAGGCTCGCAGCCGCCGCGGCGGGCAGCCGGGGCTCGCCGGCCAGGAACCCGGCGGTGAACGCGAACAGCAGCGGCGGCAGCACCAGGCCCTTCTCGAAGAAGGCCAGGCCGAAGGCCACCCACAGGGCCGCTCCCGCCAGGTGCCGGGCGCGCCCGGTGCGCACGTGCCGCAGGTGCGCGCTCAGCGCGCCGAACGTGGCGAGCTGCAGCGGCACCGACTCCATCGCCGACGACCAGATGCCGATGTCCGGCAGCGTCAGCGGCGTGAGCAGGTAGACCGCGAGGGGCACCAGGATGGCCGGGCGCTCCCCGAGCAGGTCCAGCAGCAGGCGCAGCGCCGCGATGCCCGCCAGGGCCACGAAGGCCAGGGTGACCGCCGACGCCGCGCCCCAGTTGTACGTGCCAGCGGTCCGGACCAGCACCCAGGCGATCGCCCGCAGGCCGATGATCAGGTGCCCGGAGCCGATGTAGGTCAGGTAGCTCCACGAGAACGGGTGGTCGACGGCCAGGTCGAGGTCGTGGTAGTCGTCCTGCCGGAAGTACAGGTGGCCGAGGAACTGCGCCTTCCAGGCGACCGTCAGCGCGATCAGCGCCAGGCCGGCGAGCACGACCTGGTGCCGCCGCGCCCAGCCGGCCGCCGGCCGCAGGTCGGCCCAGCCGAGGTCGCCGCCGCCCGGCCGGTACGGCTCCACCTCCCGGCCGGGGCCGGGCGGCCGGACGACCTCGTCGGCCTGGCTCATCCCCGCGCCCCGCCCTCGCTCACGGTGCCCCGCCGGGCGTGACCGGCCCGATGCCGCCCGCCTCGGCGTCGCCGACGCACAGGCGCCCGCCGGTGATGCCGGTGACCGTGACCCCGCCCGCCGGACCCGACACCGGGACGTAGGCCGTGTGCAGGCCCGGCAGGAACGTGAGGACCTCGACGCTGGTGCCGTAGATCACGTTCGCCGTCATGGGCGCGCCCGACTCCCAGATGTAGCCGATGCGCAGCGTGGTGGTCAGGTGCGGGGCCGCCCGCAGGAAGGGGACGAAGACCTGCCCGCCGCGGCCGGGAAAGCAGGAGCGGCCGCCCGGAGGCCGGCCGCTCGCGGTGCCGTAGACCCACGCCGGGCGCAGCCGCCCGCCGGGCCCGAACACCCGCAGCCCGTCGATCGTCCCGGATGGGCGCTCGATCCACCGCAGCCGGCCGCCGGCGAGCGGCCCGATCACCGCCCGGGTGCCGCTCGTGACGTCCCTCAGCTGCGGCGGGAGCGCCGAGTCGAGCACCGGCGTGCCCGCGGGCGCCTGCCCGGCGGCCAGCGCGGCGGCGGCGATGTAGCGGGCCGCCGGCTGGCCGGTCGTCGCGGACCGGTAGGCGACCGCCGACCAGGCCGATCCCCCGGCGACGATCACCGCGGCCGCCGCCGCGGCGGAGCGCCAGGCCGCCGGCACCGGCCGAGTCGCCTCCGGGCGGCGCGCCCAGGCCGAGATCCCGGCGGCGGGGGCGGCCGCGGGCTCGCCGGCCAGCGGCAGGAAGGCCAGTGCCGCGCAGACCGCGAGCACCGGGACGGCGTCGGCCACGTAGCGCGTGTCGAGGGCGAGCAGCGCGGGATACCAGTTCAGCCGGGCGATCACGACGGGAGCGAGGTCGGCGGCGGCGACCCAGATCGCGCCGGCCAGCCACGCCCGCCAGGCCACCCTGCGCCAGGCGACGCTGGCGCCGATCACCAGGACCGCCGCGGCGAGCGACAGCCACGCCAGCCCGGAGGGCGCCGCTCCCAGCGCGTACCAGCTGCCCGGGACGGGCCACCACCGCCACGGGCCGCCGGCGAGCCCCGGCAGCAGCGTGTTCCTGACCAGCCCCCAGCCGAAGGTGACCACCGCCGCTGCCGACGGCGGGACCCTCGGGCGGGTGACCGAGGTGGCCAGCGAGGTGGCCAGCACGATCAGGTAGCAGCCGAGCGCGGCCGCGTAGGCCGCCCAGGCCCGCCAGTGCCGGGCCAGGGCCCGCCGAAGGCCGGCCGCCCACGCCCCGCCGCCGGCCAGGAACCCGGAGGTCAGGGCCAGCAGCAGCAGGGGCACGACCATGCCCTTCTCGGAGAACAGCAGGCCGGCGCACACCCAGGCGACCGCCCCGGCGAGCGGCCGCAGGCGGCCCGTCCGGACGTAACGGACATGGCAGTGCAGTGCCATGAGCGTCGCCAGCTGGAGGGGGACGGACTCCAGCGCGACCGTCCACCAGCCGAGGGCGGCCATCTCCAGCGGGCTGAGCAGGTAAAAGGCGAGCGGGATCAGGATCGCGGGCCGCTCGCCGAACAGCGTGCGCAGCGCGACGAACGCCGCCGCGTCCGCCGCGGCGAGCAGGGCCAGGGTGACCGCGCAGGCCAGCCCCCAGTCGTACAGCGAGATCCTCGCCAGCACCCAGATGATCGCCCGCTCGCCGATCATCAGGTGACCGGTGCCCGCGTAGGTGAGGTAGCGCCAGCTCAGGGGCGACCTGAGCGCGAAGTCGAGGTTGAAGAAGTCCTGCTGGGAGAAGTACATCCGGCTGAGGAACTCGGCCCGCCAGCCGACCTGGGCGATGACCATCGCGATCGCCGCCGCCAGGACCGGGCGCCTGCCGGCCAGCCAGCGGATCGCCGGGCGCAGGTCCGCCCAGTCGTCAGCGCCGCGCGCGCTCCCGCGGAGCGCCACCTGGCCCGCGCCCGGCCCGCTCCCCTGGCTGCCGGCCTGGTTCACGCGCGCATCCTAGTACGAGCGGTGACTTTCTGGACAGGCTGTGGAAGCGGGCACGTCCCCGTGACCCTCGGGGCGGGCGGCGGGCGCTGGCGCCCGGGGGCCGCAGGCCCGCCGGCCGCCTACCCGAAGATCACGTAGGCCTTGCGGATCGTCTCGTGAATGTGCCAGGTGCCCGTCCAGCCGCGCGGGAACACCGCCACGTCGCCGGCCCGGATCTCGGCCGGCTCCCCGCCGTCGGGGGTCACGGTCATCCGCCCGGCCAGGATGTGGACGAACTCGTGGGTCTGCAGGGTCCACCGGGAGGGACCGGGCGTGCACTCCCAGATGCCGGCCTCCTGGTCACCGTCCTGCCACACGGTGACCCCGCGGGTGGTCATCTCCGGCCCGGTCGCCTCCGCGAGCGGGCCCCAGTCCTCCAGCTCCGCGGCCGCGGCGGCAGCCAGGAACGGGGTGCGCGGGTGGTCGTCGGGCATCGGCGGCGCTCCCTTCTCACGACGCGGCCTCGCCGCGGTACCGATTGGTCATGGCCCGGCTGGCGCGCTCCCCGGGAACGGCAGCGCCACCGGGTCGGCTGCGAGCCGGCTGCGGCCGGCGGCGTCGAACCTGTCCAGGCCAAGGTCGGCCACGTCCACCACCTCGGAGCCGCCGGAGGTCGCCAGGTCCGACACCGCCTTCGCCACCGCGGGCCCCCACATCATCCCGTGTCCGCCGGCGCACGCGACGTACAGCCCGTCCACCCGCCCGCCGGCGGTCGTCGCCGGGCCGATCACCGGGAGGTGGTCCGGGGTGTAGTCGATGGTGGCCGCCCAGAGCCTGCGCAGCCCGAGCCCGGCGGTGACCGGCACCAGGACGGCGAGGCGCTCGCGCATCCGCTCCAGGTAGGCCAGGTCCACGGTGCGCGCCTCGCCCGGCGGCTCGCCGGGGTTCGACATGCCGAACAGCATGCCGCCCTCCTCGGGGCGCCAGTACAGGCCCGCGGTCAGGTCGAAGAGCATCGGCAGGCGCTCCGGGGACAGGTCCGGGTGCGGCTCGGTGACCGCGACCTGGTGCCGGGCGCCGCCGGCCGGGATGCGCAGGCCGGCCAGCCGCCCGACCGCCGCCAGCTCCGGGCCGCCGGTCAGCACGACCAGCGGGGCGGCGACCGACCCGGCCGAGGTGGTGACGCCGGTGATCGTGGCGCCGGCCCCGCCCGCCGCCGCCGGGCGCGTGGTCACCCCGGTGAACCTGGTCCGCTCCGCGACGATCACCCCGGTCGTCGCGAGTGCCACCGCGTACGCCGTCACGTTCCGCGGCGGGTGCAGGTAGCCGTCATGGGCGCAGTAGGTCGCGCCGAGGGTCTGGCCGGGAGCCAGGGCCGGGCAGGCGGCGTCGACCTCGTCCGGGCCCAGCCAGGCGACCTCGACGCCGAGCGCGCGCTGCATCGCCATCCGCTCGCGGGCGGCGGCCACCTCGACCTCGGTGAAGCAGGGCAGCAGGTACCCGTGCGGGATGAAGCCCGAGTCGATGCCGAGCTCTGCCGCCTGGCCGAGGTAGAAGCGGCGCGACCACTCGCCGAGCCGCACCGCCCACGGGGTGCCGCCCTGCGTCCGCACCACCCCCGCCGCCCGGCTGCTCGCGCCCTGGCCGAGGGTGCCCTGCTCGACCAGCACGACGCGGCGCAGGCCGGCCCGCCGCAGGAAGTACGCGCACCACCCGCCCACGGTCCCGCCGCCGACCACGACGGCGTCCGCCGTGCGCGGCAGCTCCCCCGGCCGCGGCAGCTCCCCCGGCCGCGGCAGCTCCCCCGGCCGCGGCCCCCCACCGCCCGGGGAGCCCGTCCCCCCGCCCGGCGACACGATTGGCATGCCGCCGATGCTGACATAGACTGAATGTTCAGTCAAGGCTCGTGGTCCGGCATACATCCGGGGAGATCCATGTACGGGCTGTCCGAACAGGACCGTGAGATTCAGGCGCGGGCTCGGTCGTTCGCGGACGAGCTGATCCCGCTCGAGGTGACGGCCGAGCTGGCCGGCGGCGACCTGCCGGCCGGGCTGCGGGCCGCGCACAAGGCGCGGGCGATCGAGCTCGGCCTGTACGCGGCCAACATGCCGCAGGAGGTCGGCGGGGGCGGCCGCACCAGCCTCCAGCAGGTCCTGATCCAGGAGCAGGTGGGCCGGGTCACCAACGCGCTCGCCTGGGTCTGCGCCACGCCGCCGTCCTGGCTGCCCCCGGTCGCGACCGACGATCAGACGGAGCGGTACGTCCGGCCGGCGGCGCGCGGCGAGCGGGAGGAGTGCTACGCCATCACCGAGGAGGGCGCCGGATCCGACGTCGGCGCGATCGAGGCGACCGCCCGCCGGGCGGGCGGCGACTACCTGCTCAGCGGCGTGAAGTGGCACGTGACCTCGTTCTTCGCGGCGGACTACGCGTTCTTCCAGGCCAGGCTGGCCAGCGGCGAGCACGCCGGGGAGCACGCGATGTTCCTCGTCGACCTGCCCGCCCCCGGCGTCCGCGTGGTCCGGGTCCCGGCGTACATGCACACGCTCGGCCGGGATCACCAGCACCCCGTGGTCGCGTTCGAGGACGTGCGGGTCCCGGCGTCGCAGCTCGTCGGGGCCGAGGGCGACGGGATGAGCTTCGCCCGCGAGTGGTTCAGGTTCGAGCGGCTGATGGTCGCGGCCCGGTGCCTCGGGGCGGCCGAGCGCCTGGTCGCCGAGATGACCGCGTTCGCCGCCGAGCGCCGCGTCGGCGGCGGGCCGATCGCCGGGCTCGGCGCGGTGCAGCAGATGCTCGCCGACAGCCTGACCGAGCTGTTCGCCGCGCGGGCGCTCACCTACGAGACCGCGCGCGGCATCGACGCGGGAACCGACGTCAAGGTGCAGCACGCGCAGTGCTCGATGGCCAAGCTGTACGCCTCGGAAATGGCGGGCCGGGTGGCCGACCGCGCCGTCCAGGTGCTCGGCGGCCGCGGCTACATGCGCGAGCACGCCGCCGAGCGCTTCTACCGGGAACTGCTGGTCGAGCGCATCTGGGAGGGCACGAGCGAGGTGCAGCGCGCGATCATCGCGGGCCAGATGGTCAAGCGCGGGCCCGGCCTGCTCGCCTGATCCGCCGTTCGCGGCTCAGCCCGCCAGGGCCGCCTCGATCGCCGCGACCAGCTCCGGCGCCTCCGGCTCGGTGAGCGGCCGGAACCGGCCGATGACCGAGCCGTCGCGGCCGATCAGGAACTTCTCGAAGTTCCACCGGACGTCGCCGGAGGCGCCCTCGCCATCGGGGAACCTGGTGAGCTCGGCGTAAAGCGGGTGCCTGCCGGGCCCGTTCACCTCGATCTTGCTCATCAGCGGGAACGTGACGCCGTAGCTCGCCGAGCAGAACCGCGCGATCTCCCCGGCCGTGCCGGGCTCCTGCTCCTTGAACTGGTTGCACGGGAAGCCGATCACGGTGAAGCCGTGCCCGGCGTACCGGTCCTGCAGCCGCTGCAGCCCCGCGTACTGCGGGGTCAGCCCGCACCGGGACGCGACGTTGACCGCGAGGATGACCGAGCCGGCGTGGTCGCCGAGCCTGGCCGGCTCCCCGGCGAGCGTGGTCAGTTCGATGTCGTACAGGCTCACAACGCGCGTCCTCCGCGACCTGATCCGGCCCGCCGTGCCAGGCAGGCTTCGACGCCCGCCAGCCAGCCGTCCACCAGCCCGAGCGCCGCGTCGGGCCGCTCGGCCTGGGCCATGTGCGAGCATCCGTCGAGCACGACGAGCTGGGAGCCGGGGATCGCCTCGTGCGCCTGGCGGACGGTCGCCGGGGTCACCTCGTCGAACTCGCCGCAGAACAGCAGGGTCGGCGCCTCGATCCGGCCGATCTCGCCGAGGATGTCGAAGTCCTTGAGCGGGCCGATGACGTGGAACTCGCTCGGGCCGTTCATCGTGAAATACACCTCGGGATTGGCCGCCAGCTCGTCGAACGTGCGCTGCAACCACTCGGGATAGGGCCGGACCCGGCACACGTGCCGGTCGTAGAAGGCCAGCATCGTGGCCTGGTACTCCTCGCTGCCGGTGGTGCCCGCCGCCTCGTGCCGCCGCAGCACCTCCTCGACCTCCGGCGGCAGGCCGGCCCGGAGCCTGGCCAGCTCGGTCAGCCAGAACGGCACGCTCGCCGGGGAGGACTCGACGATGAGGCTGACCAGGCCGGGCGGGCGGGCGGCGGCGTACGCCATGCCGAGCATCCCGCCCCAGGAATGGCCGATCACATGGCAGCGGTCCAGCCCCAGGTGCTCGCGGACCGCGGCGACCTCGGCCAGGTAGAGCTCGGTCGTCCACATCGCGGGATCGTGCTCGGCGGCGACCGCTGAGTTGCCGCAGCCCAGCTGGTCGTAGCAGATCACCCGCCGGCCCCGCGCCGCCAGGGCCTGGTACGGCTCCATGTGGTGCCAGGTCGCGCCCGGCCCGCCGTGCAGGCACAGCAGCGGGTGCTTGCCGGGCTCCTCCCCGGTGCCGGTGACCCGGTACCAGGTCCGCTGTCCGGCGAACGGCACATAGCCCTCGATGGCGGGCAGCTCGGTGCTCATTGGCCCATTATCGGCGCGGGGCCCGGCCCGGCGGGCGCGGTTCCCTGCGGATCAGCGGCGGCCGGGCAGCCTGGCTGCCGCTCACCGGGCGGGGGCGAACCCGCGCAGGAGGTCCCGGAACTCGCCGCGCGCGGCGGCCAGGCCGACGTCGTGCCCGGCGAGCTCGGCCAGCAGGGGCCGCAGTTCCCAGATGGCGAGGTATGCGTACCGGGCAGCGAACAGGCCGGCCTCGGTGATCTGGCAGTCGTCGTCGAAGTCGAGCAGCGCGTAGCCGGCCAGCTGGAGCAGGTCGGTGAGGCGGAACCCGCGAGCTGGCCGATCGCGGCGGGAGGAGCGAGCCCGAGCAGGTCGGCCGCGGACGCTGGCTTGCCGCGCAGGCGGGTGAGCGGACCGGCGGCCCGCCCTCGCACCAGCGCCTCGCGGGCCTTCCCGGCGGAACTGCCCACGTTATGGCCGCTCCTGCTGCGGCTCATTAGCCTGACGGCAGTTTCGGTGCTTGCGGAGGAGGCGGGGCGGGTGGACGAGGCGGGATCAGTAACCACGCGGGGTTCATTTGGTCGGTGGCGGACCTGCTGCGCGGGGACTGCAAGCAGTCCGAGTACGGCAAGGTGATCTTGCCGTTCACGGTGCTGCGGCGGCTGGATTGCGTCCCGAAGCTGTCGTTCTTCGCGTTCACCGCCACCCCGAAGGCCCGCACGCCGGAGATGTTCGGCGCCCGCAACCCGGCGACCGGCAAGTACGAGCCGTTCCACCTGTACTCGATGCGCCAGGCGATCGAGGAAGGGTTCATCCTCGACGTGCTCGCCAGCTACGTCACCTACCAGACGTACTGGCGGATCGAGAAGGCAATCGCCGGGGA
>JAJPIV010000142.1 GCA_021324595.1 Actinomycetota bacterium
CCGGATCCGCGGCCTCGCAGAAATCAGGCCGGAACCCGTAATGGCCGGCGAAGCGGACGTACTCCGCGGTCGGCACGACGACGTTGGCGACCACGCCGCCCTTCAGGCAGCCCATCCGGTCCGCGAGCACCTTGCCCGGCACCCCGCCCAGGGCCCCGAAGCACTCCGCCAGCATCGCCAGCGTCGTCCCGGCCCGCTCGTCAGCGGCGAACCGCACGAACCGGAACCTCGACCAGGCCAGCACCGCGCAGAACACGTGCAGGCCGCCCTCGGCGCCCCAGTCGATCACCAGGTGCTCGCCCGGCGACCACACCGCCGGGCGGCGGCCACGATGATGCTCCTCCCGCCACAGCCGCTTGCGCTCGGCGACCAGGCGGCGGAAGTTCCGCGCCGACCCCGCGTAGCCGGCCGCCTGAGCGGCCGGCAGCAGCCGCTTCGCCGAGATCCGGCCCGAGCTGGACTTCACCCTGGCCGCGACCATCTCCGCGACGACGTCATAGTTATGGCCGCGGCTCACCCGCTCAGGCACGCCGCCGCCAGCCTCGTGCCGGGCGATCACCCGCTTCACGGTCTTGTGCGTCGTGCCGCTGACCACAGCGGCGCCACGATACGTGCCCACCTCGCGGTAAGCCGAAATGATGTCCATCCGTTCCCTCGCAGACTTCAATGAAAGCTCCCCGGGCGGTGCGGTGACTGGCTGACACCGCCACCGTCACCGCCCGGGCCTCAACTCCCGGGACGACACGACGAGCGAGGGATGGGGACTTCTAACTGGCCACCAGCGGGGACCTCGAACCGGCCACACACGGGGACTTTCTCATGGCCATGGACACCGGGAACGGGGGCGTTGCCGGATGGGGCTGTCCGGTTGTCCGGGTCCGTCCCATGATCCGGGGTCTTGCGGTGCGAGCAGTGCTGCTGGCTGCTTCATCCCTTCGCGTGGTCCCCGGCGGGGCCGGGGGGCATGGAGCGGGTTCGTGTCAGTGAGCGGTCAGGCGGGGCCAGTCAGAGGGGTGCCGTGCCCGCCGGGCGGCGGGGCGGCGGGATGGCTCACGGCCTCGCGCCTGGCTGGGGGCGGAATGCCTGGCGGGCTCGCGCCCGGTCGCTGGCATGCGGGTCACGCGGCTGCCGCTCAGGAGCCGGGCGGGCCTGGCCAGGGCGCGGATCTGGCCGTCCCGCATGCTGTGGCAGGCGAGGGTGAGCAGCTTGCGGGTGGCAGCGGCCTTGGCGATGTTGCGGGCTTGCTTGCCGCGCCGGGCGATGACGGCCTCCTTCGCCGCGCCGATCACGCTGTCCTCGGGCAGCGGCTGGATCGCCTCGGCCAGCGCCCAGCGCAGCGCGCGTGAGCCCTGCTTGCTGACGTGGCCGCGGGCGGCCTTCAGGCCGGGCTCGCCGTGCGGGGGCGTCAGCCCGGCCCGGGAGCACAGGCGCTCCGTGGACCTGAACCGGGTCACTTCGCCGACCCCGACGACGATGACCGCAGCGAGCACCGGGCCGATGCCGGGCAGCTGCTGGACCACCTGGCAGCCGCGGTCACTGGCGAGCAGGTCACCGGTCACGCCGGACAGCATGTCGATCTCGGCCGCCAGCACCCCGTCAGGTGCAGCTGCGAGCAGGCCCTTGCCCGAGCACGGCTGCGGCAGCCGTGCTCGGGCAAGGGCGTCCGCCGGGGCCGGACATGCCCGGATGCGTCACCGCGATGCCGAGCCCGGCGAGCATCGCGTGGACCTGGTCCTCGCCGGATGCGCGCAGGCTGGCCAGCTCGCGCCGGCACCTGGTAGCCTCCCGCAAGGCTGCGGACCTCGGCCGACGCTGTCCACGCCTCCGGGAGCCGACTCATCCGCAGCAGGTCCGCCAGGTCGGCGGCGTCCCGGGAATCGCCCTGAACCCGGCGGCAGGTGAACGCCTCGACCCCGAGCGGGTGAGCCAGGCGCACCACCGGCCTGTGCCGCCAGCCTGCCCGCCGCCCAGCGCCACCCGTACGCGGGCCCGAGCACCACCCGCGGGCCCTTGCCCGCGGGCGATCTGCGCGCCCAGTTCCGCCGGGCTGCTGGCGACCCGCGCTTAGCCGAGCCTGCGGCCGTCCTCAGTCATTTGCACCAGCACGCTGCGCCGCCGGTACAGGCACACCCCGGCGACCTGCCTGCCGTCATGCGCTGCCTCCATTGGGGCCTCCCAGTCCTGGTGGACACGGATTGCCGCACCTTCCAGCATCCGCCAGAAGGCGGAGGCCCGCTCCTCCATCGCACCAGCCGGGACGGATGGCGGCGGGTGGGCAGGGGCCGACGGTGAAGCATGAGTGAGCGCGTCGCGAGCGTCCACGCCCCAACTTGGCGGTGGTGGGCAGTAGGAGCCGGACGACGACGAAGTCGGCCAGGCCCTGGAGGGTGCGCGAGCAGCCACCGGAGGTGCGCTGCTGGACCTTGACCGGGCGGACGTCGCGCTCAGCCTCGTTGCTGGTGAAGCCGACGGTCAGGTCGGTGGCTAACGGCGCCGCCCGCCTCCCTGTGCTTGTTCTTCTGGCCGATATGTCGCGCGGCGGCCCGGGCCGCGGCCCGCCGGCGCAGCGCCGCTGCCGCCGCCTATCCGGTCAGCTCAGCGTCCAGCTCGTCAGCATCCAGCCCGGCCGGGACCCGGCTCAGTGTCGACGCCGACGGCGGCTCATGCGCGCTGGTGCCGGGGTCCCGCCGGACCCCGAGCGCCGCCAGCATCTCCTGGTCCCAGGTCACCACCGCCTGCGCGATCGCCACGATGCTGCCATACCGCAGCCACCTCCACCACCAGCACCGACACCACACAGGCCAGCGAGTGGCGGATCCCGCGCGGCTTGCGCGGATCGGTCCGCCGGGCCGCAAGCGTCTCCCGCAGCGACACCGCCTGCCTGCGCCGACGGCACCCCCAAGTCAGGCACATCCGCCCAGACAGCACCGCGTGTCGCACGCGGCCCCGCCAGACCGCACTTCCAGCACTCACGCACCGTCACCGGCTTCCGCGCCCAAGCTCCCGCCTCAAGCCGACTGCAAGCCGCCGCTACCGCGCAAGACCACGCCATCCCATCACTCACGGTCACGACGACTTTGACGAGTCCCTGGGAGGATCTCAGCCCTCGTCGTCGAACCACGCCTTCAGATGAAAGCGCGAGGCCGTATCGAACGCCACGCGCTGATAGGCGATGTACTCCTGGAGGCCCGCGAGTCCCAGTTCCCGGCCGAGGCCGCTTTCCTTCCAGCCGCCGAACGGAGTCTCAGCCTGACGGATGTAGTGCGTATTTATCCAGACGTCACCTGCAGCTATACGGCGGCTGACTCGCAATGCCCGACTCACGTCGGCCGTCCACACCGAGGCGCCTAGTCCGTACCTGACCCCGTTGGCGATGGCGACCGCGTCATCCTCATCGGTGGCGCTGAACAGGCAAACCACCGGCCCGAAGATCTCCTGGGTCGCGATCGTGCTGGTCGGCGAAAGGTCGGTGATGATCGTCGGCGTTACATACAAGCCGCTGATCTGCCCGCCGGTAACGATGGTGCCGCCCTCATCCGCGACGCGGTCCAGAAAGGAGCGCACCCGTTCCACCTGACGCTCGGACACCAGCGGGCCGATTAGGGTGCCGTGCTCCAGGGGATCACCGACTGGCATCGCCTTGGCTCGCTTCGTCAGCCCAGCGAGGAACTCGTCGTAGATCGGTGCCTGCACGATAATCCGTGTCGCTGCCGTACAGGATTGACCGCCGTAAAGAAAGGCACCGTAGGACAGCGCGTCCAGCGCCTTCTCCAAGTAACAGTCCTCGAAGACCAGGCATGGAGCCTTGCCGCCGCACTCCAGCGACAGCCGCTTGAGAGAGTCCGACGCAGCGCGCATGATTGCGCGCCCAGTTTCCGTCGAACCGGTGAAGGAAATTTTGTCGACACCTGGATGAGCGACGAGTGCCTGCCCCGTGAGATCGCCCGGACCGTGCACAAGGTTGACGACGCCGGGCGGCAGGTCCGGGATCCCGTCAAACAAGCGGACGAGCGCCTCGGTCGAGGCGGGAGTCTCCTCCGACGGCTTGATGATGACCGTGCAGCCGACGGCGAGTGCCGCACCGATCTTGCGTACCGCCAGGTCAACGGGGTCATTCCACGGGATGATCAACGCGCACACGCCAACGGGCTGGGGAACGGTGATGTCGAGGATGTGCGCCGGTGAGGCACCGGTGACCTGGCCCTCGACGGAGCGCGCGGCTCCAGCGTAATAACGGAACTTGTCCGCGGCTCCCCTGACCTCCCGTTCCAGAGTGAGCCGGTATGGCTTGCCCATCTCGACGGCGACCAGCCGGGATATGTCTTCAGCCGCTGCGTCCAGCCGCCTGCCCATCTCAAGCAGGACGCTCGCGCGGTCGGCCGCTCGGCGTTCCTTCCAGCCGCTGTGCTCGAACGCGTAGCGCCCTGCAGCCACCGCCCGGTCGACGACTGCCGCATCGGCTACCGGAGCCTGGCACAGTACCGAGCCATCGCGGACCGATTGCGACGTGAATATGGGTTCGCCGGCGATCCACTCGCCGCCGATGAAATGCCGTGCCTCAATCACTGCGTCCTCCGTCATGACAGGACCTCCGCTACGGCCACCAGGCCCTCCTGCAGGTCGCTCTCCTCGATGACGAGGGCAGGCGAGAGCTTGATCACGTTGTCGTATCGTCCACCGCGACCCACGATGATGCCCCGTGCCCGCAGCTCCGCCACCGCGGCGGCAGCCCGACCGGGATCAGGCTCGCCCCCCTCGTCGCGCACGAGTTCGATGCCGATGAACAGGCCGCGCCCGCGAACGTCGCCGATGTGGGTGCGGCCAGCCAGCCGCTCCCCGAGCCGAGCGAGGGCATCTGCCCCGAGCCTGGCCGAGCGTTCCGCAAGGCCGTCCTTCCGCACCGCGTCGATCGTGGCTATCCCCGCGGTGATGTTCAGGGCGTTGGCCATGAAGGTCGAGGTGATGGCGTCGGGATTCCAGTTGGTCATGACCTCCTCGGTGCCCAGGATCGCGGCGAGCGCCACGCCGCCGCCGATGCCTTTGCCAATCGTCATCAGGTCCGGGGTCACGCCCTCGTGCTGACACGCCCACATGCGGCCGCTGCGGCCGAAGCCGCACTGTATTTCATCGAAGAGCAGCACCGCCCCCGCCTTGTCGGCCAGCCTGCGCAGGCCGGCCAGGAAGCCGACCGGGGGTATCACCACGCCCCCGTTGCCCTGGATCGGCTCCACCACGATGCACGCTGGAGCGCCGACGCCCGATGCCGGATCATCGATCATTTCCTCAAGCATGCCCAGCACCAGCGCGCCTGGGTCAGCCCCACACGCCCATGGCGAGCGGTAAGGGTCCGGATAGGGAAGGAACTGCGCGTCCGCGGCGACGCCCAGTCGGGTCCGGTAGGCATGCTTGCCCGCGTAGCACACTGAGCCGACCGAGCGGCCTAGATATGTGCCCGAGAAGCTGATCACGGTCCTGCGCCCGGTAGCCGCGCGCGCGAGCTGAATGGCCGTCTCGTTCGCCATCGCGCCGGTGATCGCGAGCAGTACCCTGCTCAGCCCCGCTGGTGCTATCTCGATGAGCCGCTCGTACATCTCCGCCCGCACCCGCGTTGGCGCGGCGGACGGGCTGTGGGTCATCGTGGACGCCTGCGCGACGATCGCGTCGGTGACGCGCGGGTCGCAATAACCGAGAGCCGCGACGGCGAATCCCGCATACAGGTCCAGGTACTCCCGACCGTCTTCGTCCCAGATACGCGTGCCCCTGGTACGGGACCACACCAGCGGCTCAGGATCGCTGAATGTGCGCATTCCCGTGCCCTCAAGAGCGCGCAGCCGCGCGCAGACCGCATCGGAGGCCTGCCGTCCGGCAGGCTGGAATCGGCCGACGTTCATAGCACCAGATCACCATCCCTCATGACGACCTCGCCGTCGATGGCGATGGTCGGAGCGAGGACAAGCCCATCGAGATGCACGGCGCATTCCACCGTCCCGCCGTAACCGCCTGCGCTATCCCCCAGCGCAAAGTGCGCGGTGCCCAGTCGCTTCTTTGACTCGGTGATGTCATCAGATACTCGCGCTACGGGGTTGAGGCCGATGCCGAGCTCGCCGATGTTCGTCGCCCCCGGGATGCCTTTGATCAGCTTCCGCAATCGTTCGGCTGCAGCTCCCCCGGAGATCTCGGTGGCCAGCCCGTCCCGGACCGTGATCCTGATCGGCTCGGCGAGGGCGCCGACATCTGTCATGACCCGCTCCATCACTATCACACCGCTGGAGGTCCCTTCCACGGGCGGGAACGACACCTCACCACCTGGCAGGGCGGAGATTTCGCCTGGCTGTCGCACGATGGCCGTGTACCAGCCCCTTGGCTCGCGGCCCTTGATACCGACCCGGATGTCGCATCCGGCCGGGGAGGTAAGGCTCACCCACTCCGCGCCGCGCAATCTGTCCGCCAGGCGGATGGCGACCTCGCGGATCGCCGGGAAGTCAGCGGTCATCGCACCACGCGTCCATGCATCAACGCTGGCAGGGGCGTTGAACAGGCCGCGGGTTCCGGAGGCCTTGGCCTGCCCGGTGGCCCTGGTGTGATAGATGGAACGCTCTGCCACGCACAGGCAAACGTCCGCCGCCATCATCGCGGCGCTCACCGGGGCGGGCGGCTCCTCGCCGCTGGTCCGGCGGGTTCCGATGCTGGCATGTACGGCGTCGGCACCCAGGTTCCTGGCGGCGCCGATGATCGCATCTGACAGATCACACGCTACCGCATCATCGGTGACGAGCAGGAAGCGCTCATGCTGCTGGAGGCCAAGGCAGTCGGCGACGACGCGCCTGGCTACCTCGCCGAGGGGGAGTACCTGGTTCGATGAGTCCATGGTACAGTGTTATCACAAATATCAAGGAGGTGGTGCCTTGAACGCTGAAAGTCCAGGTCCTCATAGTTCGTCCCCAAGCGCTGCGAGCCAAGCACTTACCGACGGTAACTTGGCAATCACTAGGAGCTTCCGCTTCCACCGGCTCCGCGGTCCACTGTGCGGCCGGGGGTACTGCTACCAGTGCGAGATGCCGACCAGCCGGGGACGCGAACTCGCCTGCCAAGCACCCTCGAACACGACCAGGCCAAGCCCGCGCCGCGACCCGCTCCGGCCGCTTGGGTGGATCGCCGAGCGGTTCCCGCCATGGTTCTACGACAGCCAAGCGCTTAGACCCGCCCGATTGCGCGACGCGTCCCTGCACGCGCTGCGTTTCCTGTCGGCAGCCCCGCCCCTGTCTCCAGCCCCGCTGACCGAGCCGATCTGGAAGGTGGCAGGGCGGCGTGCGCTGCCCTTCTCGGAGACGTCCGCTGATCACGTCATTGTCGGCTCGGGCGACTGCCCCGAGCCGGGGTACCGGGTTGACCTGGCCGAGGGAAGCCTGGCGGTCGGGCTCTATCCCGACCGGGTCCTGGGAGTGCTCAGCGTGCATGGCCTCACTGCTGTCCACTTCAGGCGGATCACCATCTCCACGGGGAGTTACGAGCGCCTGCCCCCGATCATCGGCAACGACCTCCCCGGAGTCCTTGGCATCGGCGCCCTTGAGGTCTACGGCGCGGCGGGGGGGCTCCGCCCAGGCACGCGCATCGCGGTCTGGGCGCCGCGGCATCAGCGCGACCGGGCCGAAGCATGCGCGCGGCGCCATGCGCTGACGATCGTATGGATGGACGAACAAGCCCCGGAGGCGATCCTCGGCCGACGGCGGGTCCGGGCGATCGCGGCGGCAGGCCGCATCGACTGCGAGCTCTTCGTCACGGCGGTTCGCCAGCCAGCCATCGAACTCGCCCTCCAAGGCGGCGCCACCGCCGAGCTGAGCACCCACGGGTTGCCAATCCTCGCGATCACCGGCATCCCCGACTGGATGCAGGTCACGGGATCGGCAGCCGCGGATACGTCGGGCGTGCCCGATGTGCCCGCCCAGGATCGGGCCTTCGCCTGCCTGTGCGAGGACGTGCGAGTCGGCGACCTGCAGGCATGCATCCGGCAGGGCTTTTCTCATCCTGAGCTGATCAAGCGCAGGACCGGCGCCATGACCGGGCCGTGCCAGGGGAAGCTGTGCTCGGCATCGGTGCTGGCAGTACTGCGGGAGATGGGCTGCGCCCCCGCGCCCATCCGCGCCC
>JAJPIV010000115.1 GCA_021324595.1 Actinomycetota bacterium
GACTCCTGCGCGTAGAGCAGCCAGCGGTCGGCGCGGAACGGGCGGTGGAACCACATCGCGTGGTCCAGGCTCGCACCGGTGGTCGTGCCGTCCGCCCAGGACAGGCCGTGGGCCAGCAGCACCGAGTCGAGGAGCGTCAGGTCGGACGCGTAGGTCATCAGGCAGACGTGCAGCAGCGGGTCGTCCGGCAGCTCGCCGTCGGCCCGGAGCCAGACCATGCTCTGGGTGGCCCGCCGCGCCGGGTCGGCGGCTGCCTCGAACGTCAGCGGGCCGACGTGCCTGATGTCGATCGGGCTGTCGCGGGCGTACTCGCGCGCGGCCGGGCCGAACAGCCGCTCCAGCCGCTCTGCGGTGGTGGGCAGGTCCTCGGGCGGCGGCACCTGCGGCATCGGCCTGGCGTGCTCCACGCCGGGCTCGGACCGGTGGAACGAGGCGGACAGGGCGAAGATCACCTTGCCGTGCTGCACCGCCGAGACCCGGCGGGTGGTGAACGAGCGGCCGTCCCTGACCCGGTCGACCAGGTACACCAGCGGCACGGCCGGGTCCCCCGGCCTGATGAAGTAGGCGTGCAGCGAGTGAACCGGGCGGTCGGCTGGGACGGTGCGGCCCGCCGCGACAAGGGCCTGGCCGGCCACCTGGCCGCCGAACACCCGCTGCCGCCGCTCGCCGACCGGGCTGCGGCCCCGGAAGATGTCGACCTCGATCTGCTCCAGGTCGAGCAGGCTGACAACGGCGTCCAGTGCCCGGCCCATCAGCGGCCGCCCCCAGCCGGGTCCGCGCACAACGCGAGGACCGCCGCGGCGTACCGTTCGAGCTTGACCGCGCCGACCCCGGGGATGCCGGACAGCTCGGCCCTGGTCCGGGGCGCGCGCTCGGCGATCGCCGCCAAGGTGGCGTCGGGGAACACCACGTAGGCCGGCACCCCCTGGTCGCGGGCGGCCGCCAGGCGCCACTCCCGCAGCCGGTCGAACCGCTGCCGCGCGGGAGGGCCGAGGCGCGCGCCGGGATCGGCCGCGCGCCGCTCGCCCGCGCCGGGGCCTGCCCGGGTGCCGGAGCCGCGACGTGCGCCCGGCCCGCCCCCCGCGGGCAGCGGGCCGCGCAGTTCGTCGATGAACCGCGAGGGCTTGCGGACCCGCCGCCCTCCCGGGGTCCTGGCCAGCGACCACGACAGCAGCAGCCGGCGCCTCGCCCTGGTCAGCCCCACGTAGAGGAGGCGCCGTTCCTCCTCGACCGCCTCGGCCGTGGTCGCGTAGACGATCGGCACGGTGCCGTCGGTCAGCCCGGGCAGGAACACCGCGTCCCACTCAAGCCCCTTGGCGGCATGCAGCGAGGCCAGCGTCACGCCCCCCGCCTCGGGGGCATGGCCCATCGCGCTGCGCGTCGCCAGCTCGTCGGCCAGGTCCGCCAGGCTTGCGCCCGGGTGGTCGGCGAAGAACGCCGCCGCCAGCCGCGACAGGGCCTCAAGCGATTCCCATCGCTCGCGTGCCTGCCCCCGGCCGCGGGGCGGCTGGCCGACCAGGCCCAGCCCGGCCAGCACCGGCCCCACCTGCCCGGCCGGGTCGTCGTCCGGCGCCGCCGATCGCGCGGCAGCCCGGATCAGGCCGATCGCCTGCCGGACCTCAGGCCGGTCGAAGAACCGCTCGGCGCCCCGGACCTGGAACGGGATCCCGGCGGCCCCGAGCGCCTCCTCGTACCCGGTGGTCATGGCGTTCGTGCGGACCAGGACCGCGATCTGGCCGGCGGGCGTTCCCTCCGCGATCAGGCGGGCGATCCCCGCGATCACTCCCGCCACCTCGGCAGGCTCGTCCGGATACTCGGCCAGCACGGGCGGCGGACCGGGCGGCCGCTGAGCGACCAGCGGAGCCTTGCCCGGCGTGCCGGGGCCGAACACCCGGTTGGCCAGGGCAACCACCTGCGGCGTGGACCGGTAGTTCCGCACCAGCGAGATCACGGCAGCGCCGGGGTACTGGCGGGCGAACCCGGTCAGGTAGGCCGACGTCGCTCCGGTGAACGAGTAGATCGTCTGGCGCGGGTCCCCGACCACGCAGACGTCCTCCCGGCCCCCGGCCCACTGATCGAGCAGCAGCTTCTGCAGGGGGTTGACGTCCTGGAACTCGTCGATGACGAAGTAGCGGTACCGCTCGCGCACGGCCGCGGCCACCGGGCCGTGCTCGGCCAGGATCGCCGCGGTGAGCTCGAGCACCGACTCGAAGTCCACCAGGTGCCGCTCCCGGCGCAGGTCCTCGTAGCGCTCGAAGAGGGCGGCGACCTGCTCGGGCGGAAGGGGCGCCGCGCGTTCGGCCTTCTCCGCGGCGGCCGGGTAGTCCCGCGGGGGAACGCCGGTGACCTTGGCCCACTCGACCTCGGTCGCCACGTCGCGGAGCTCGGCCACCCCGGCCCGCACCCGCAGCCGCCTGGCCGCCTCGGCGAGCAGGCCGATCTTCGACTCGACGACTGCCGGAGGCGGCCCGCCGACCGCCGTCGGCCAGAAGTGCGTGAGCTGGCGCAGCGCGGCGGAGTGGAACGTGCGCGCCTGGACCCGTTCCAGCCCGGCACCGGGAACCGCCGTGAGGGCGAGCTGCCTGAGCCTGCCCCGCAGCTCCCCGGCCGCCCGGGTGGTGAACGTGACCGCCAGCACCCGGTCGGGCCGGACCACGCCCGTGGCCACCGCGTAGGCGATCCGGTGAGTGACCGCCGTGGTCTTGCCGGTGCCCGCGCCGGCGAGCACGCAGACCGGACCCCGCGCCGTCAGGGCCACCTCCCGCTGCTCGGGGTCGAGCGTGGCCAGGACCGCCTCCGGGCCCGTCGCCCGCCCGGCCTGGCGCCCTGCGGCGCGCTGCCCGTCCCGCCCCGTACCGTCCGCTCCGGCCACCGCCAAACCTCCCGTCCGGTCATCCTGCCGCATCGGCCCGACAGGCGCGCCGCCGCATCGCCCCGGCATCCGGCCCGGGTGAGGAAGCAGATCCGTCCGGCCGGCGTTGGTAGCGTTCGGGTGCCACACTGGCGTCGAGGAGGAGCGCGGCATGGTCCAGCCACTGACGATGTACACCACGCCATGGTGCGGCTACTGCCGGAGGCTGAAGAGCCAGCTTGCCCGAGAGGGCATCGACATCCGCGAGATCGACATCGAGCGCGACCCGGCCGCCGCCGAGCACGTCATGATGGTCAACGGCGGCTTCCGGACGGTGCCGACCGTGGTGTTCGCCGACGGCAGCACGCTCACCAACCCGTCGGTTCAGGCGATCAAGCAGCGCATGGCCGACCTGGCCATGGCCCCGTGAGCAAGATGCGGCGCAGGAGGCTGACGGGCGCCGGGACCGGCCCCGGCGAGCAGGCCGGCCCCGGCGAGCAGGCCGGCCCCGGCGAGCAGGCCAGCCCGGGGCCGTGGGCCGAGCATCCGGAAGAGGCGGTGGTCCTTCGCACCCCCGGCGGGTGGCGGGTAGGCGGAACGGAGGTGCCGGACCTGACCAGCGCGATGGTGCTGGCCGACCTGATCTCCGCGGACCTGTCCGCGCCGGCCGATCCGGCCGGCCGGCAAGAGGCGCCGAATCCCGCCCGCCTGTCCGACGGCCCGGCTCCGGGAAGCGCCCCGGCCACGGCGAGCGCGCCCGCTCCGCCGCGGGCAGCGCGGCCGGGGCCCCGCGATGCCGCAGCCGAGACCAGCAGGCTGCGCGCCACCGTCCGCCAGCTGGAGCACGCCCTCACCGCGCGAGTTCGCGTGGAGCAGGCGATCGGCGTGCTCGCCGAGCGTCACCGGATCCAGCCCCGTCAGGCATTCGAGCAGCTCAGGGCCGCGGCCAGGAACCGGGGGCGGCGGGTGATCGACGTCGCGACGGACGTCGTCGCAAGCGCCACCAACCCGCTGCTCCAGCTTCCCGACGAGCTGTCCAGGCCGCGCCCGGCCGGGCGGCGTGGCCGTCGGGCGCGCGTCCTCGGCAGCGAGTAGCCGGCACGGCGGCCCGCGCGCCGCGCGCCGCCCGCGGCTCGAGGCGCGACTGCACCCGCGGCTCGCGGCGCGATCGCAATGGCGCTGAGTATCTGCGGATTCACGCCATGTGGCCTGGGTACACATCGGCTCGGGGACCGCGCCGCGGTCCGGAGCGAGGGCCATGGCATGGGGGGCGACGGCGGCGGCGGCCGCCTGCTGATCATCGGCGGAGCCGAGGACAGGGCCTGCGGCACCGGGATCCTCGAGCGGTTCGTCGACCTGAGCGGAGGCGGCGGCGCGCGGATCGTCGTGATCACAACCGCCACCGTCGCGCCGGAACGCGCCTTCGCCGAGTATGAGCGGGTCTTCCGCCGGCTCGGCGTCCGGCGCGTGCGGGAACTGCCGATCCGGGGCCGCTCGGACGCCGACGGCACCGCGGCGGCCGGGCTCCTCGGCGAGGCCACGGGCGCCTTCCTGTGCGGTGGTGACCAGTCACGGCTCCGCACCCTCGTCGGCTCGCGGCTCAACGCGCGACTGCGCGACCGGCTGGCCGCCGGGCTCGCGATCGGCGGCACCAGCGCGGGAGCGACCGCGCTCGGCGCGACCATGATCCTCGGCGGGGACGGGGCGGACGTCGCCGCCGGAGCGGTCAGGACCGGGCCCGGGCTCGGCCTGATGCCCAAGGCGCTGATCGACATGCACTTCGGCGAGCGCGGCAGGCTGCCCAGGCTGCTCAGCGCCGTGACCTTGGATCCGGAGCGGCTTGGCATAGGGATCGACGAGAACACGGCGATCTGCGCCACCCCGGACGCATTCGAGGTGCTCGGCGCCGGCGCGGTGAGCGTGGTCGACGCGCAGCGGGCAACGGTCGTCCACCCGGACTCTGACGGCGACCCGGTGACGCTGTTCGACGTGCGCCTGCACCTGCTTCCCGCGGGCTGCGTGTTCGACCTGGCGGCCCGCTGCCCCGCGGTCGGGCCTGCCCACGCGAGGTACTGAGCGAGAGGCCGCCACGTCGGCCACCACGAGACCCTAGGAGCGGAAGTGCGCGTTGAGCACGTGCGCCGCCTTGGCGGCCCGAACGTCTTCACCACCGCGCCCGTGAGCATCGCCCGGATCGACCTGGAGGACCTGACCGGTCACGAGACGGCCGGCCATCCGGGGTTCGCGGAGCGCCTGGCCATGGCCCTGCCCGGCCTGCGCGGGCATCACTGCGCCGCGGGCCGCCCGGGCGGGTTCACCGACGCGATGGCGCAGGGCACGTACTTCGGCCATGTCGTCGAGCACGTCGCCCTCGAACTGTCCGTGCTCGCCGGGCGCGAGGTGTCCCTGGGCCGGACCCTGTGGGCCGGCGCCGACGGCCGCTACGACGTCGTGACCGAGTGCCCGCGCGACGAGCCGGAGGACTCCGCCGTGCCGGGCGAGCTGATCGCGCTGGCGATCGAGGCCGTCGAGGCCGTGCTGGCCAGGAGACGCCCCGACCTGACCGCGGGCCTGGAGGCGATCCGCCGGGCCGCGGAACGGGAGCGGCCCGGCCCGAGCACGGCCGCGATCGCGGCGGCGGCACGCCGCAGGAACATTCCCGTCCGCAGGGTGGGGGCGCTGTCGCTGCTCAGGCTCGGCTACGGCTGCCATCGTCGCCTGGTCAGCGCCGCGACCACCGACCAGACCTCGGTGATCGGCGCCGACATCGCCTGCGACAAGATGCTGGCGAAGCGATTGCTGGCACGCGCCGGCGTGCCGGTTCCGGAAGCCGAGCTCGCGCGCGACGCGGCGCAGGCGGTCGAGGCGCTGAACCGGATCGGCGCCCCGGTGGTCGTCAAGCCGCGCGGAGGAAACCACGGCCGGTTCGTGACCGTCGGCGTCCGCACGCCCGCGGAGGCTGAGGCCGCCTACCGCAGGGCCGCGGCGGGATCCGGCTCGTGCGAGGTGATCGTCGAGTCGTTCGTGCCGGGAACCGACCACCGGGTTCTCGTCGTGGGCGGCGAGGTGGTGGCTGCGGCCGAGCTCCGGCCGCCGGAGGTCACCGGGGACGGGGTCCGCTCGATCGGGGAGCTGATCGAGGAGCTCAACGCCGACCCGAGGCGCGGCGATGGTCACTCGCGGGTGCTGTCCGCAGTCGTGATCGACGATGCCATGCTCGCGCACCTGGCGGTCAGCGGCCTGGACCTCGGCTCGGTCCCCGAGGCGGGCCAGCGGGTGAGCCTGCGCCGGAACGGGAACCTGTCGACCGGCGGGACCAGCCGGGACGTCACCGGGTTCCTCCACCCTGACCTCGCCGACCTGTGCCGCCGCGCGGCAGGCGTCACCGGGCTGGACATCTGCGGCGTGGACCTGCGGTGCGAGGACGTCGCGGCGGCGCCGCGCCCGGCCGGCGAGGCCAGGGCGGCGGTGATCGAGCTCAACGCATGCCCCGGCCTGCGCATGCACCTGGCCCCGGACGAGGGCACGCCCCGGCCGGTCGCCGAGGTGATTCTCGACCGCCTCTACCCGCCCGGCGCGCCATCGCGGATCCCGATCGTCGCCGTCACCGGCACCAACGGCAAGACCACGACAGTGCGCATGATCGCGCACATTCTCCGCGCGGCCGGGCTGCGCACCGGCATGTCGTCAACCGACGGCGTCTACATCGGCGGTCGTTGCGTGCTGGCGGCCGATGCCTCCGGGCCGCGCTCGGCCGAGATCGTCCTCGATGACGTCACGGTGGAGGCCGCCGTGCTAGAGACCGCCCGCGGCGGCATCGTCCGCCGCGGGCTCGGCTACGACCAGGCCGACGTGGCGGTGATCACCAACATCACCGCCGATCACCTCGGCGACGACGACATCGACGACCTTGATGCTCTGATCGAGGTGAAGGCGCTGATCGCCGAGGAGCTGCGGGAGGGCGGGAGCGTCGTGCTCAACGCCGACAACCCTTCGTCCGCGGGGGTGGCCGGCCGGCCGCGGGTGCGCCGGCGCTCGCCCGTGGTCAGGTACTTCAGCCTGGAGTCCGGCGGCGAGGTGATCCGGCGCCACCGGCGGGCCGGGGGGATCTGCTACGAGGTGCGTGACGGCCAGCTCACCGAGTGGGCCGAGGGGCAGCGCCTGGCGGTGCTGCCCGTCGCCGAGCTGCCCGGGGCCTTCGGCGGCAGGGCCAGTCACGTGGTGGCCAACGCGCTCGCCGCGACCGCGGCGTGCCGGGCGCTGGGAGTGGCCGTCAAGGACATCGCCGAGGCGCTGCGGACGTTCACGCCGCACGAGGCGAACCCGGGCCGCGGCAACGCCTACGCGGTTGCCGCCGGCCCCGGCGCGCCCGCCGGGCCGGTCGTGCTCGACTACGGGCACAACGCCGCCGCCCTCAGGGCCACCGGCGAGATGATCGCGCGGGTCTGGCCGGGAACGGCCACGGCGGCGATCACCCTCCCCGGGGATCGCCGCGAGGACCTGCTGGAGGAGTCGGCCCAGGCGATCGCCGCCTGGTTCGGCCGCGCGGTGATCTACGAGGACGAGGACCTGCGCGGCCGCGAGCCCGGCGAGATGCGCGCGCTGATCACCGGCGCCCTCCGGCGGGCCCGGCCGGACATCGAGATCGCCCAGGCCGACGGCCCGCGCGACGCGCTGCGCACCGCCGTCTCGCTCGCCGCGGGCGGCCCGGTCCTGTTCGTCTACGAGAAGCTGGCCCCGGCCAGGGCCGCGCTCGAAGCGGCCGGCGCCGCCCCGTGGCCCGAGGATGGCCCGCCCGGCGGGCTGGCCGGGCCGCGGCTGGCCGACGAGATCGCCTGGGACCTGGCGCGGGCAGGGCTCGACGGCGACACGATGCCGATGGCGCGGCCGCCCGCGTTCCCCGGCCAGCCTGAGCCCATCGGCTGAGCGGCGCCGCCGGCCCTGGGCACGGCCCGTCACCGTCCCGGTGCCGCGGCATTGAGCGCGCTATTTTCCGGTGCCGGCGGAAACGGCTACAGTTGTCGCGCAGCGGCACAGCGGTCCGTAAGCGGCAGGGACGCCGGCGCTGCGCGCGGTCTGCCTGCGTCCCGGCCCCGTCTCTAGGTGGGTGCGGTGAGCGAGGAATCGCCGTCAGCGCTGGCTGATGTCGGGCCTGGCGACAAGATCGCCGGGTACCGGCTGGAGGAGCAAATCGGCCAGGGCGGCATGGCGGTCGTCTACCGTGCCCACGACGAGCGGCTGGATCGCCGGGTGGCGCTCAAGCTCCTCTCGCCAGCGCTGGCGGCGGACACCGGGTTCCGGACCCGGTTCATCAGGGAGTCGCGGTCGGCCGCGGCCGTGGACCACCCGAACATCATTCCCGTCTACGATGCGGGCGACTCCGACGGATTCCTGTTCATCGCCATGCGCTACGTCCAGGGCGGAGACGTGCGGGCGCTCCTCGCCCACGGGACGCCGCTGGACCCGGCCCGGGCGTGGGGGATCATCTCCCAGGTGGCGGGAGCGCTCGACGCGGCCCACGCGCACGACCTGATCCACCGTGACGTCAAGCCCGCGAACATGCTGCTCGACGCGGCCGGCACCGCGGGCGCCACCGGCCCGCCGGAGGGCGGCGGCCCGCGTGAGCACGTCTACCTGTCCGATTTCGGGATCAGCAAGCAGAGCGCGGTCAGCCAGGTGACGCTGACCGGCCAGTTCGTCGGGACGCTGGCCTACATCGCGCCCGAGCAGATCGAGGGCAGGGCCGCCGACGGCCGCGCCGACCAGTACTCGCTGGCCTGCGCGGCGTTCGAGCTGCTCAGCGGGGGCCCGCCCTACCCGCACGAGATGGGCCTGGCGCTGATCAATGCCCACCTGTCCGAGCCGCCCCCAGTTCTGTCGGCTCGCCGTCCCGGGCTCCCGGCGGTAGTGGACCAGGTCCTCGCCAAGGCGATGGCGAAGGACCCCGGCCAGCGGTACCCCACGTGCTCGCAGTTCGCGGCTGATCTCGGCCGGGCGCTCGGGCTGATGCCAGGGCGCCCTGAGGTGGCCGCTGAGGAGGCCGCCGCTGAGGAGGCCGCCGCTGAGGAGGCCGCCGCGCCCCCGGGCTCCCCGGCCGGCGTCCCGCCGGGCAGCTCCGCGAGACCCGCGGGCGGGCAGGCCGGGGCCTGGCCGGCCACGGAGCTGGCGCAGCCGGTCACCGGCACGCCGGGGGCAGGCGCCGCGCCGGCGGCCGCTGCAGTCCCGGCCGCGGCACCCGGCGCGATCGCGGAACCCGCGGCCGCGCAGGCGCCCACCGCGGCGCCGGCGCCAACCGCGCCCACTGCGGCGCCGGCGCCAACCGCGCTCGCGGCGGCCGCCGGCGCCGCCCCGGCCGCGGCACCCGGCCCGGCCACAACAGCACCCGGCCCGGCCACAACAGCACCCGGCCCGGCCACAACAGCACCCGGCCCGGCTGCGGCACCCGCCCCGGCCGTGCAGCCGCCCGCCGGGGCGGCACCTGGCGCGTGGGCGCCGGGCGGACCGCAGCCGCCTGCCGGAGGGTGGCCTCCGCAGGGGCAGGTGCCATGGCCTGGCACCGGGCTGGCGCCGCCGCCCGGGACCTGGCCCGGGGGCGGGCAGTACGGGCCGCCCGGCCCCCACCCGCAGTTCCCGCCCGGCGGCCCGGGCCCGCAGGGCTGGCCCGGCCCGCAGGGCTGGCCCGGCCCGCAGGGCTGGCCCGGCCCGCAGGGCTGGCCCGGCCCGCAGCCGAGGAAGCGGCCCACGGGGACGGTTATCGGCGTGGTGATCGCCTGCGTGGCCGTCGCGGTTGCCGCGGCCGGGATCTTCCTCGCGCTCAGGCGCACCAACGCCAGCGCCAACGGCCCGGGCACGGGGCCGACCGCGAGCAGTTCTTCCCCGTCCCCGGGGCCGGCCACCCCGAGCGCGGCCAGCGAAGCCGCCGCCGTCAACAACCTGCTGTACGCCAGCGCGCGGAGCCGGATCTCGTGGGACAACCTCGTCAGCGACGTGGCGGCCTGCGCGAACCTGGGCTATGACGTCTCGCGGATCCGGCAGATCGCCGCCCAGAGGGCCGCCGAGCTGCGCTCGGCGCGAGCGCTGCAGACCGGCGCGCTCCCGGACGGGGCCACGCTGAAGGCGCAGCTGACGCAGGCGCTTCAGGTCTCCCTGACGATCGACGACGACTACCTGAGCTGGGCGCGCCAGCAGTCGGGCTCGGGCTGCTCGGCCGGGACCGCTTCCAGCTACTACCAGGATGCGACCGCGCTCGATCCGCAGGCCACGGCCGACAAGAACGCGTTCCTGGCGACCTGGGATCCGATCGCGAGCCAGTACGGGCTCCCGCAGTACTCGGCCGGCCAGATCTGACCGGCCCGGCCCTCACCCGGACGCGGGGCCGAGCTGGGTGAAGACCTGCTGCGAGATCACCTGGACCGTGTCGATCCCGTATTGCTCGCTCGGGCTGCCGCTGGTCAGCACGGCGAGCACGTAGTCGCGGCCGTGGCCGTGGATCCACCCGATGCTGTCCACCTGCCAGCCCGGGCCCGCGTGCGGCAAGGGGCGCGGGAACGGGATCCAGCCGTCCTTCAGCGCGACGACCGTGCCGGCCGGCAGGCCGTACGACACGCCCCAGTTCTGGCCCGCCTCGACCTGCCGCATCAGGGACAGCCCGTACCTGCGGCTGCGGCCGGACAGCACCGCGTTGGGGTAGGCGAACCTCATCATCAGCACGACCTGGTCCCGGGCGGTGGTCGTGGTCAGGCCCCAGGCCGGCCACGGCGTGCCGGGAATCGGCGGGCTGGCGGCGTGCGGCTGCGTGTCGAGCAGCCCCGCCGCCCGGTCGAACTCGCCGACCCGGACCGGCCCGCCGACGTCGGCCAGCACCGCCGTGGCGGCGCTGTTGTCGCTGGCCTCGATCATCGGCGGGATCAGCTGGGCCTCGCTCCCCGGCAGCCCGTGGCCCGCCTGCTGCGCCTCCCAGAGGGCGGCGCCCATGATCTGGACCTTCACGATGCTCGCCGTGTACTCCACGCGAGGGTGGTAGACCCACAGCTGCCGGGTGCGCCGGTCGTAGACCGCGGCGGTCACCACGCCCAGCCTCCCGGCCAGGTAGCGGCGCAGGCTGGTGAACGGCGACCGGAGCCGCCTGCCCGGGGCGTCCGGGGCGGGGCTGGCATGCGCATGGCTGTGCTGGCGGGCCGGCGCGGACGAAGGCGGCGGCCCGGCGGCCTGCGGGACGCTCGCGCACGCCGACGTGAGCAGGGTCAGGGCGCCGAGCGCGGCGACCCGGACCCGGCCCGTGGCGCCGCGGCCCGCGGATGCCCCGCCCGCGCCCGCCCGGCGACGCGCTCCCACGGCGATCCTGGTCACGGCTTCGCCGCTGCCGCGGGCCAGCGGCCGGTGAGGAAGCGGATGATCGCCGCCGCGAGAGCCCGCGCGATCTCCCGCTGGCCGCGCGCGGAGGTGAGCACCGCCGCGTCCGCGGGGTTCTTCATGTTCCCGCATTCGATCAGCACCTTCGGCTGGGTCGCCAGGTTGAGCCCGGCGAGGTCATCGCGGAGCATGTAGCCGTCGTGGCCGTAGTAGTCCGCCGGCCGCAGCGGCGTGCCGGCGATGAGCGCCCGGTGCACGTACTCGCCGAACCGCAGCGACGCCGCGATCACCTTGTCGTTCGGCCCGTCGGCCACCGGCTCGAGGACGGTGAAGCCGCGCCCCCAGGCCGGCCCGCCATCGGCGTGGATGTCGATCGCGACGTTCGCATGCGCGCGGTTGAGCACATAGGAACGCCAGTTCACGCATGGCCCGATGCCGTGGTTGCTGGTCCGGGTCAGCACCACCGTGGCGCCGGCCTGGCGCAGGTACCCCGCCAGGTCCATGGCGACGTTGAAGTTGAACTGGGCCTCGGTGTAGCCGCCGGCGGTCTGGGTGCCCGTGGTGTTGCAGTCCTCCCATTCCCGCCCGTTCCATATCTTGCGGCTCAGGAAGGCGGGGTCGGTGTAGTTGAGGCCGTTGTGCCCCGGGTCGATCCCGACGATCTTCCCGGCCAGCGGCCGGGCGGCGCGCGGCGGGGATCCGCGGGACTGCCCCGGCGGCCGGTGACTTCGCCGGGCACCTGGCGTGCCCGCCGGGCGCGGCGAGGCGGCCGCAGGCCGCGGGCGGCCGGATGCCGGCGGGCTGCCGGGAGCGGCCGCACCCGCGCTCAGCACCCCGCAGCCGACGAGCGCGAGGACCGCCACCGCGAGCCCGGCGCCCAGCCTCGCGGCCGGCGCCGACCATGCCGTGCGCGCCACAGCGTCCTCCTCCGCGGCCGGGCAGGGCGATGCCGCGTGCTCCGAGCCTATCGGCAGTCACCGTGCCCGCCGGGCAAACGGGTCAGCCGATCACCCCGCGCCCGCTGATCAATGACCGGGCGATCACCGTGCGGAGGATGTCGTTGGTGCCCTCGCCGATCACCATGAGCGGCGCGTCCCGGTACAGGCGCTCGACGCCGAACTCCTTCGAGTAGCCGTACCCGCCGTGCACCTGCATCGCCATGATCGCGCATTCCAGCGCTACCTCGGAGGCGTGCACCTTGGCCAGGCCGGATTCCAGGTCCGCCCGTTCCCCGGCGTCCGCGCGCGCCGCCGCCCAGTAGGTGAGCAGCCGCGCCGACTGGACCTTGACCGCCATGTCCGCGAGCTTGTGCTGGATGGCCTGGAACCCGGAGATCTTCTGGCCGAACGCCTCCCGCTCCCCCGCGTAGCGCAGGGCCTGGTCGTACGCCTCCTGGGCGACGCCGACCGCGCGGGCCGCGATGTTGATCCTGCCCTTCTCGAGCGCGGCGAGCACCTGCTGCAGCCCGCGCCCCTCGCTGCCGCCGAGCAGCGCCGTGACGGGCACCCGGACCTGGTCGAGCACGATCTCGCAGGTCTCCGGACCGCGGTAGCCGAGCTTGGGCAAGTCCCGGGTGACCTCGAAACCAGGCGTGGCGGGGTCGACGAGCAGCACCGACATCCCGGCGTGCGCGGGCCTGGCGGCCGGGTCGGTCTTGACCAGCACCGGCAGCGGGTCGGCGTGCCTGGCGTTGGTGATCCAGGTCTTGCGCCCGGTCACCACGTAGTGGGCGCCGTCGCGCCTGGCCGTCGTGGCTATCCCCTGCAGGTCGCTGCCCGCGCCGGGCTCGGTCAGGGCGATCCCCGTGCGGCGCTGCCCGGAGGCGAGCGCCGGCAGGTGCGCGCTCCTTTGCTCCGGCGTCCCGTACCGCGCGATCATCCAGCAGGACAGCGAGTGGCTGCCGAGGATGCCCGCCACCCCCATCCAGCCGCGGGAGATCTCCTCGAAGACGATCGCCAGCGACACCATGTCCGCCGCCATCCCGCCGTATTCCTCCGGAACCAGCAGCCCGAACAGGCCGAGGCCGGCCATTGCCGCGGCGATCTCCTCGGGGTAGCGGCCCGACTCCTCCCATTCCCTGGCGACCGGGCGGATCCGCTCGTTCACGAAGGACCGCATCGTGTCCCGGAGCAGCCGCTGCTCCGCCGACAATCCGAAATCCATCCCCGGCTCCCTGCCCGCTGGTCGGGCCCGGCCCGAACCGCCCGCCGCCGACTTCATCATGCCGTGCCGCGCGCGGCACGGCGCCCCCCGGGCCTGGCCGGCTCGCCCGGCGGGGTGCCGGGCGGCGCCGCGGCCCGCCGGGACGGCGACGGGGACGGGCTGAGGGCGGGCGTGACGCCCGGCCCGGCCGCGGTCAGCGGGCCGTTGGCGCGCGCCCAGGGCCGGGTGAATCCGACGGGGCTGCCTTCCCCGTACGGTGCCACCCGCACCTGCAGGCCAGGCGCGGGCGCATCGATCATCAGGCCGTTGCCGATCACCAGCCCGACGTGGCCCGGCGCCTTCGCCGTGCCGTCCCCGCCCGCGAAGAACACCAGGTCACCGGGCTGCACCTGGCCGGGCGGCACCCTGGGCCCCCACCTCCACTGCGCCGCGGCGGTGCGCGGCAGGTACACCCCCGCCGCGCGGTAGGCCATCATGACCAGCCCCGAGCAGTCGAAGGCGTCCGGGCCGGTCGCGCCCCACTGATAGGGCTTGCCGATCTGCTCCTCCGCGTACGTGATCGCCTGGGCCGCCTGCGGGCTCGGCGCGATGGCGACGGTCGCCAGGCAGGTCACCGCCGGACCGCCGGGCGACGGCGCGACAGTGTACCCGCCCCGGGCGTACCGGGAGGCCCAGCCCAGCACGTCCTGGACGTAGGAGTCCAGGTGGTTGTACGCGAAGATCGCCGCAGGCGGGTCGGTGAGCACGCCGTGCTCCAGGAGGTACCTGGCCGCCCCGGCGATCGCGTCGGCCGGATCGTAGACGCTCGCGGTCCCGTCGCCGTTGGCGTCCGTCGCCACCCCGTTGACATGCTCGCCGGCCGGGTGGACCGGGGCGCCGCCCCAGGTGTTGCCCGCGGCGCCGCCGATTCCGATCTGCATCGGGCCGGCCGCGCCGAACGGATTGGCGCCGCTGTGCACCCCGGGCAGCGTGGTCCGGCCGTCGTCGCTCTCCACCTTGCCGATCGCGGCCAGGATCACCCAGGGCACGTGGTACCGGGCGCCGATCGACTGGAACAGGGCCAGGTAGCTGGCCGGGATCGAGTCCCTGGCCTGCGCGCTGGCCACGGGCTGCGCCGCACCGCCGCCCGGCCCGTCCGGGCAGCCGCCCGCCTGGTAGAGCAGGCCGCCGCCGGCGAACAGCAGCAGCGGCGCGGCCAGCACCGCGGCCACCAGCAGCGCCAGCCCGCCGCCGATCGCGATCACCAGCGGCCTGGCCCGCCGGCCGCGCGCTGGTTCCCCGCCCCGGCTCACTGGTTCCCCGCCCCGGCCAGCTCGATGTCGCTGACCTGCCAGCGGGTGCCCGACCCGGTGACCGTGACCGCGTAGTCGGAGACCTGCGTTCCGGCTCCCCTGGCGCCGGATATCCGCTGGGTGAGCGCGACGACGAAGGTGATGCTGCTCGGGCCGAACCCCCGCAGCGACGTGATCACCGCGGTCGCGGTGCTCACCTGCCGGCCGGCCGACCTGGCAGCCTCGAGCCCCGGCGTGGCATAGGCGCGGCCGACCAGGGCGGCGAGGGAGGCGGTGGCCAGCGGCCGGATCCTCGCCACGTAGGCCGAGGCCGGCTCGGCGTAGGAGTAGGTCCCGTAGAAGGCCGTGAACTCCTCTGCGACCCGCGCCGCGGCGGCCAGTCCCGCCTGGGTGAACGGAAGCCAGGACCAGATGCCCGGCACCTGGCCGGACCCGGCCAGAGGCGGCCCGCCCTGGCCGGCGGCGGGAGAACCCGCAGGTCCCGGCCGCGCCGTGGTCCCGGGGGAGGCGGACGGAACCGCGCGGCTCAGGTTCCGGTGCCCGCCCGAGCCGGGGGACGACCCGCCCGGGCGGCGCGCCCCGGCGGCCGCCGGCAGGAAGAGGTAGGCGCCGAGCCCGGCCAGCGCCAGCACGATCGCGGCGAACGTGACGGCCCGCTGCAGCCGCGTCAGCTCCATGCCTGCCTCCGCCTACCTCCGCCGCCGCAGCGGGCGCAGCCAGAACGGCCCGGCGGGGCCCTCATCGCCGGGGCCGTCCGGCGGAGGGCCGGGCGCCTGGGCCGCCGGTCCTTGCCGTCCGTCCCGCCCGCCCGGTGCCGCGCGCTGGCGCCCGGGCCGGGCCGGCGCGTCCGGCGGCCGGGGCGGGGGAGCCGCCGCCGGCGGCCGGGGCGAGGGAGCCGCCGCCGGCAGCCGGGGCGAGGGAGCACCGGGCGCCGCCGGCGCCCGGCCCGGGATGATCGCCCGGCCATTCCCGGTGCCGTTCCCCGCACCTGGCTCGCTGCCGCCCGGGCCGAACCAGCCGGCCGGCGCGCCCCGGCGCGGCGGCAGCCGCAGCGGCGGCGCCTGCCGCGCGGGGCCGCCGGCCGAGGTGGCCCACGCCCTGGCTCGGCCGGACGCGGTGGCTGCCGCCTCCGGCGCGGCGCCCGCCGTCGGCCCCGCCACGGTCGCCGGCGCGGCGCCGTCGGCCTGCGCGGCGGCGTCGGCTGCCCCGGCCGCCACGGCGGCCGCGCTCCCGGTCCCCCCAGCCGTCACCCCGGCCGCCTGGACCGGGTGGCGGCGCGCCCACCGCGCAGCGCGGTACCCGGCGAATCCGGGGATGGCGATGCTGGCCGCGCTGAGCGTGTTCGCCCGGGCCGTCGCCGCGGCCCGGGCAAGGTCGGCCTCGGCCCGCTCGGCCGATCCGATGGCCCCGTACCCGACCGCCGCGAACAGGTGCTGGAACGGCTTGCGGTAGATGAACACCGCGACCGTCACCAGCGTGATCATCAGGATCTTCAGCGCCCATGGCAGGACGGCGTCCGATGTCCCCATGATCAGCGCGTAGCAGTAGAGCAGCACGCTCAGCGCCAGCGCCACGGCCGCCTGCTTGAGCAGCACGCCGATCAGCATCTCGAACCAGCGCACCGCCACCACCCGGCCGAAGCCCGGGTGAGTGCCGACCAGCAGGAAGAACGGCCCGACGATGAGCAGCAGCAGGAAGCCGAGCTTGAGCAGGATCAGCGTCACCGAGATCAGCAGCACGAGCAGGCCGGCGACGACGGCGGCGAGCAGCGCGGCGAACGCTATCTCCAGCCGGGTGGTCCACTCCTTGCCCTGGAAGAGCGGGAAGACGGCGGCGTCGTTCTGCTGGATGCTCCGCGCGATGCCCGCGTAGGCATCCTGCTTCGCGGTGACGAGCGCGGGCGTCGCCTTCTCATTGACCGCGATCGCTTGCGCCCACAGCAGCCCGCGCGCGTAGGTGTTGACCGGGGTGGGCCTGCCGTGACCGGTCGCGTAGGCGGTGGTGCCGAACTCCCCGTCCAGCCAGGGCTTGCAGACCAGCACGGTCCACAGCTCGTTGGCGTTCTGATCCACCACGGTCGGGCCCGCGGTGTAGCTGTAGCTGGCCGGGCTGATCTGCGGATCGCCCGGGGAGACCGGCAGGCAGCTCGCCTGGCCGGGGGTCGGCAGGTGGGCGAAGGCCGTGTTCAGCGCCGTGCTGATGCCGTCCGAGACCCCCTTGCCCAGGCCGGTGAAGTCGGCGGGCCTGCCGATCAGCCAGATGGCCGCCGCGCAGGCCAGGACCATCCACAAGGTGCCCTCGATGGTGCGCGTCCCGCGCTTGCGGATCAGCCCCTGCCAGGCCAGCCAGATGGCCGCGAGGATGACGACCACCGCGACGTAGGGGAAGTAGATCGCGTTGCCCAGGCTGGAGATCAGGTGATCGGCCACGCCCTGCAGCCAGCCGAGGACCCCCTCCCCGGCGGCGGACTGGTAGACCGTGATCGTCACCCGGTCGATGGCCTTGGCGAAGTCGAACAGCATCCCCGCCACGTCGTTTCCGATCAGCGACGTCATGTCCGAGCACTGCAGGTCGGTGGCGGCCCAGAACTGGCCCGCCATCCCGTACTCGTTGTACGGGGTGGCCAGCGCCGCGCCGCCGGCGGGCGGCTTGACCAGGGCGTCCAGGCCTCCGGTCGCGGACTCGGGCTGCGGGTTACCGGGCTGGCACAGGTTGTTCAGCGCCCCGATCGCGCCGGACGATCCGAGGGAGCAGAACCCGAGCAGCCCGCCGATGTCCCCGATCCCGGGCACCGAGCACGGGCCGCCGGCCGCCGGCGTGGTCGCGGCGACCGTGGTGACGCTCGCCGTCGCGGGCGTGGCCGCGCCGGGGGCCGTGCCGCTGCCCGGCGACCGGGCCAGCTGCCCGGCGATGACGAGCACGGCCATGACCAGCAACGCCGCGGCGGCCCGGCGACGTAGCCGACGGGAAGGGGGCATCGGGGGCTCCTGGGTTATCGGTGTGCCTGCTAGGGCGCAGGCGCCTGCACCTGGCCGGGCGATCTCCCCCGTGCCCGCTGATCGCCGGCCGGCGGCGCCGCGCCGGCCCCCCGTGGCATGCCGGCCGCCGGGCGCCGGCCCGCAGCCGCGGCCGGGCGTCCCTCCCGCGCGGGTGACTGGCCGGGCCCGGGCTCCTGTGGCGTGACCGGGGCCTGCGCCGACCCGGCCCGGGTCGGGTTGGTGTCCAGCCAGCGCCGGAGCTGGTCGGACACCAGGTCGATCAGGATCCGCCCGGCGCGGCCGTCCAGGTCGCGGAAGACGCACTCCCCGTTGCCCAGGCTCCGCAGCACCGCCTGATGCTCGTCGGAGGGCTCGACCCCGAGCAGTGACATCACGTTCGCGGTCTCGGCCCGCTCGGTGGAGCGGAACGCGAATACCGCCGAGATGCAGTTGGTCACCTGCTCGTTCAGCAGGTCGCCCGCGTTCTGCGAGACCAGGACGAGCGCGGTGTTGCGCGACCGGCCCATCCGTGAGACCTCGGGGATCAGCTTGGCCCCCTGCGGGGTCGACGTCACCGCCCAGGCCTCGTCGAGCACGATCGCCTTGGGAATCCCGCGGTCCATGCCGTTCAGCAGCCGCCGCGCGAACTGGCTGACCAGGTAGAGCAGCGCGACCGAGAGCCGCTGCTCATAGGAGTAGTCGTCGCGCTTGACGCCGACGTCGGGCAGCGTCAGGCCCGCCAGCGTGAACACCGTCGTCCACCCCTGCGCGTCGATCCGGTCCCCGCCGGAGGGCGCGAAGCAGAGCCTGGCCAGGCGCATCTCCGACATCGAGCGCAGCACCGCGCCCAGGTTCTTCGCGGCGGCCTCGGGCGCCGCCTCCAGGTGCTCGACCACCTTGCCCAGGCTCGGCCGTTCCCCGGCGCTCACCGCGCCGACCGCCTGGATCATGGCGCTCTCCCGTTCCTCGCTCATGCCGGGCAGCAGCAGCCGGAGCGTCTCGGCCGCCATGGTCCTGCGCTCGGCGAGATCGTCTCCGAAGGAGAACGGGTCGAGCAGCCCGGCGGCCGCGCTTCCGAGCGGGAGCACCCGCGCCCGCCGGCCGCGGTCCGAGAGCAGCCGCACCAGCGGCTCGGCATCCCCCTTCGGGTCGATCACCGCGACTGTCACCCCGCGCAGGGCCAGCTGCAGGATCAGCAGCAGCGCGAGCGTGGTCTTGCCGCCGCCGGGCTCGCCGGTGATGGCGATCGCCGTCGGCCGGTTCCTGGCCGCCGCGACCAGCGGGTCGAAGTGCACCACCGAGCGGGCCCGCCCCGTGGTCTCCCCGATGTAGGGCCCGGCCCAGCCGGCCCCGTCCGCGGCCCGGTCGCCGAGCTCGACCGTCGCGGTCGGCATGCCCCCCGCGATCGTGTACAGCGGCTGGCGCTGCAGGTAGGAGGCGAGCCTGACCTTCTCCCCCGGCAGGGACTCGGTGAGCAGCGAGAACTGGTCCCCGGTGGAGTTGACGACGTCGATGCCGATGTCGCGGTAGTGCTCGGTGACTGCCTCGGCGCGCCGCACGCACAGCTCGCGGGTGGGCGCGGTGACGGCGAGCCGGTGCCAGCCGTAGACGAACGGCAGCCGCTCCTTGGTGATCCCGTGCTCAAGCAGCCGCGCCGCCTCGATCTGCTCGGCGAGCGCGAGCGGCAGGTCCGCGCCCGCTTCGCGGATGTGAGCATCCAGGTCGCGAGCGTGGGCGAGCCGGCGGCTCACGTCCTTGCTCGCCTTGGCGGGCGGGATCAGCCGCATCCGCAGGCTCGCCTCGACCGGGAACGGCAGGGAGTCGGCGTGGTGGAGCCACGGCTCCCCGTCGGGGAAGTACATCACGTCGGGGAACCGGGCGAACGACAGGAACGCGGCGTAGGACTCTCCGCCCGGGTGGACCATGCGCAGCATGGTGCGGCCGTTGTGGATCTCGCCCTCGACCAAGGCCTCGATCTCGCCGTAGCCCCAGCGGCGCTTGCGCGCCGCGGTCGGCGGCCCGTCCCCCAGCGACCCGGTCAGCGCGTGCCGGAACAGCCAGGCCACCTCGTCGGCGGTCGCGTGCCTGGCTGCCAGCGAACTGGCTCCCAGCGCCCGGCCCACCCGCTCGGCCTGGTCGGTCCACCGGCCGATCTCGGCGAGGCCGACCGCGTCATCCTCGATGCCGAGTAGCTGCTCGCCCGCCCGCGCCGCGGAGGCGAACGGCCCGAGGACGCCGCCGGCGAGCTGGGCGCGCACACCCCGCTGGCCGAGCCGCACCCCCAGGTAGACCTCCTTGGTCCAGAAGTCCTTCGCCCACACCTGCCGGTACATCTCGTCGAGGTAGGGCTCCCAGCCCGGCCCCCCGTCGGAGGTCTCGTGCAGCCTCATCGCCCACTCGGCCGCGGGGTAGCTGCGGTGCGCGATGCGCAGATGCACCTCGGCGTCGGGCGCCCTGATGCCGGCCAGCGCCATGGTGAAGCTGACCGCGAGGGCCTCGCGCTGCTGCCCGGTGAGGAACTCGTAGGAGATCGTGGGCACGCGGAAGTACGCCCAGGCATGCGTCTCGGTCAGCAGGACCCGGTCATCGAAGTAACGGACCGAGAGCCGGTTCCGGCGGGGGGTGCGGGCCCTCATCGCGGCTCCGGCGGGCGCCGCGCGAGCGCATGGACCAGCACGCCCGCGAGCGCGGTGTAGGCCGCCACGGTCGCCGGGGCCAGCAGCCCCGCCCAGCGCCGGGAAGCCGCCATGCCCGGTGCTCGGCCGGCGGGAGCCGGCGGCCCGGCGGCGGGGCGGACGGAGATCTGGTCGTCCCAGGGCACCCGGACGATCGCGCGGCACTGGCCCGCGCAGAGCCGTTCCGCCTGCTCCACGTGGGCCAGGCTGCGGCGGCTGACCCCGTTGAAGACCATGATCGCTCCGGCCGCCAGGTCAGCCCGGCCGTTCGCGTCCAGCCACTCGAACGTCATCCCGACCGCGCCCGGGGCCGCCGGGCTCGCCGGGGCGACCAGGATCACCTGGTCGGCGGCGGGCAGCAGCCTGGGCACCAGCGTGGTGGACGGATCGGCGAGGACGATCCGGTGCTCCCGCCCGGCCTGCTCGAACGCCGAGACGGCTGCCTCCGCGCCCGGGCCAACCGGGGCCAGCCAGCCCGCAGCCGCCGGTCCGCCCGTCGTGGCCAGGCGGGCCTCCCGCTCGCCGCTGCCCGCCTCGCCGCCCGCAGCGCGGCCGGGCACGCCAGCGCCGGGGCCGAGGATCACCAGGCGGGATGCCGCCAGCGACGCCGCCTGGCTCAGCGCGGGCCGCGCCCGCGCCTGCACCGCAAGCGACAGCTCGCCGGGGTTGAGGTCGAGCACGGCGATCGAGTCCGGGCGAAGGCTGACGAGCACCTCGCCGGCGAGCAGCGCCGTGACGGTCTGGCCCGCGCCGACCGTGCAGCCCAGCACCACGACCCGGGCCGGGCCGGGAAGGGCCAGCTGCGCCCTCGCCCGGTCGCGCTGCAGCTGGTCAGGCCGTCCGGGGCGGTACCCGCCGGGGACCACGGTGACCCGTTCCGGCCGGCCGGCGCCGAGCCTGCCGGCCGGGCCGGCCAGCACGCTCTCGACCGCCGGGGGCGGCGCGGTGCCGGACCTGATCACGGTGACGGCGGGACGCCGCCCTTCCCGCCCGCCCCGGCGCGGCTCGCCCCGGCGCGGCTCGCCCCGGCCCGGCTCGCCCCGGCCCGGCTCGCCCCGGCCCGGTTCGCCACCCGCCGGCCGCGGCGGGGGCACCCGCCGGGATCGCGCATCGGGGCAGGAAGGGTCGGGGGAGGAGGAACCGCGGGACGGGCGGGCGGCGGGCGGGAAGGGCCGGCCCGCGGTGCCCGGCCACGGCGCGGGCCGGGCGGGAGGCGCCGGGGCGGCTGGCCGCCGAGCCGCCCCGGCGGTGGCAGGCCGGGCGGCTGAGGCCGTCGCGGGCGCCGGGGCGGATGCGGCCCCGGCAGCGCGCGCCGCGCCGCTGGCGGGCGCCCCGGCCCCTGGCGCCCGGGCGGGTGCCGCCGGCCCGCCCGGCGCGGCCGGTCGCCTGGCTGCCCGGCCCGCGACTGCGGCGGCCCCGGCAGGTCGCGCGGGCGCCCGCCCGGCCGCGCCTGCCATCGCGCCGGCCCGGGCCGGCTGGCGTACCGGCGGCGTCGCCCGGTCCCCCGCCGCTACGCGGTAGGCGGGCGAGAGCCGCCACACCCGGCCGGTCACCGTCACCGTGTCGCGCTCGGCGAGCGGGGCCATCCGGCACCAGACCCGCGGCTCCGACAGGTAGCGCGCCTGCGACCAGATCAGCTCGGGCAGCCGCTTGCCCTCCAGCACCGGCCGGGTCACCAGCCAGGTCAGCACCCCCGGCGGGAGCACGTAGAGCCAGATAAGGGTGTGGCTGAACGGCAGGCCGAGCGCCCCGAGGAGGACCACGTACGGAAGGGTGATCGCCGCGAACACGGAGATCTGGCCGATCGGCACCGGCATGGGCAGCCGGAAGTCATACAGCTTGTACAGCCGTTTCTCGATCCGCCAGATGCTCGTGTAGGTGGGCAGGTCCACCTGGCGCGCTCCTTCCGCCTGCCGTCATGAGCTGCATGCCGTCATGGCTAGTGGACGCCAAGAGCGTGGGCGATCCCCATCGCCAGCGAACGGACGATCCCCGGGACGTAGAAGATGACCGCGATCGCAACGGCAAGAACGAAGAATTGCACGAACCTGATGATCTCGCGAGTGAACAGGAAGAAGATCGCGACGATCCCGACGATCCCGAGGAACAGCGGCCCGAACAGGTTCTGCAGATAGGACACAAGGCCCGAGCTGCTGAGCGCCACCGGGGCTGCTGCGATGACTATGTGCGGCAACATAGTTACTCCGGGTTTCCTGAGCACGGATCGCGGCGGCTCCGCGCTGACGGGGAGGGATTCATCGGCCCGGCCACGGCGGTGCCGCGCCGATCGAACGGACATACCAGGTCGCGCCGCGCCGGGCGACGGTCATGGCATAGGTCATCTCGATCTGCGCCGGCGCGGTCGTGACGGTCGGCGCGCCCCGCCCCGGGAGCCCGTTGGACGTGCGCCACACGACGGTCACCGTGATCTGCCTGGTCGCTCCGCCGGAGCGGGGAACGGAGAGCTGGACCAGGCCGCCGAACACGACGGCGCCGCCCAGGCCGCCGAACCGGGCGCCGCCGGTGAACGCGCGCAGCCTGGCCGCCTGGCCGCTGGCGAAGGCGCGGAAGAAGCCGGGCAGCCTCCGGCGCAACGCCGCGGCCACCGCCGGGTCGGCGGCCACCGCCCGTGCCCGGGGTGGCGTCACCGCCCGCGGCGGCGGAAGCAGGGCCGGCGGCCCGGAGACGACCAGCCCGCCCCGGGCGGCGTACACCGGCACGCCGAGCTCGGCCAGGCGGCCGTTCACCCGGGCGAGCAGGGTGACCACGGCACGGTGCGGGTCGATCACCCGGATCCCCGCGACCTGCTCGGCCTGCGCGGACTCCACGCCGACGCCGTCCCAACCGAGCTGCGGATCGGCTCCGGCCGGCAGGAACTGGGCGAGCGCCGCCGCCCGCTGCGCGGCGCTGGCCGGGCTGAAGTTCAGGTAGACCTGGCCGAACTCAAGCGCGTATGCCTCGGCCAGCGCCACCGGGAAGCCACCGGGACCCTGGCCGGCCGATCCGGCGCGGGCCGCCCCGGGTTCCGGGGCACCGGACACGATGGCCGCGATCCCGCGGTAGCCGACCAGCAGCACCACGGTCCACAGGACGACCCTCAGCGGCCAGATCAGCCACCGCCCGCCGGCCCCGGCCCGGCCGGGCCGGCGCGCGCGCGCGGTGACGCCCGGGCGGCCGGCCGGCCGGCCGCCCGCCGTTCCGGGCCCGCTCCCCGGCGCCTCAGGCCCGAGGGGCTGGCCAGGCGCGGGCGCGCCAGCGAGCACCTCGTTGCCCGCGGTCATCGCGCCTCCGTCAGCCCTCCGGTGCCCGGCTGCCCGCCAGCCCGGGCGCACCATTGCTCGTGCCGGGCACCATTCTGCGGCAATACGCCCTGCCTCAGGGCTCTTTGCGGTCTCCGACGCGCCGATGACCTGCGAAACATCCCGGCAGCTGCCACCAGGCGCGCTCGCGCGCCGGCCGCGCGGCTGCGGGCCGCGCGACGGGTGCCCCCTGCCCGGCGCCGGGCGACGGGGCGCCGGCCTGCCCGGAGGCCGCCGCGGGGCGGGGCCGCGCGGCCCCGGGAACCCGCGCCGCGGGCGCAGGCGGTCCGTCCGCCTGGCCGCCGCCGGGCTCCCGTCCGCCGCGCATCGCCGCGCCTGCCTGCTCACGCTCGGTCACCTGCCCGCCATCGCCGGCCCGCCCGGCCGGTCGCTGACCCCATGACACGGCCGCGGGTGTGACAGCGGGTGTGACAACCCCGCCCGGCCCCTGCGGGGCAGCCGGCAGCCGATGCGCGCCCGCGCCCGCGATGCCGCCCGGGCGGATCAGCCGCGCCCGGCGGTCACCGCGATCCAGGCCAGGATCAGGGCCTCCTCGCGCCACGCGTCGTACCGGCCGCTGCGGCCGGCGTGCCCGGCGGTCATCTCGGTCCGCAGCAGGAACGGGCCGCCCGAGCCGACAGCCTGCAGCCGCGCGATCCACTTGGCGGCCTCGTGATAGAGCACCCGGGTGTCGTTCAGGCTCGTGATCGCCAGGATCGGCGGGTAGCGGCGGCCCGCCGCGACGTTCTCGTACGGGCTGTAGGACTTCATGTACGCATACGCCGCCGGGTCGTGCAGCGGGTCTCCCCACTCCTCCCACTCGGTGACGGTCAGCGGCAGCGACGGATCGAGCATGGAGTTCAGCGCGTCCACGAACGGCACCTGCGCCACGATCCCGGCGAAGGCGTCCGGCGCCATGTTCGCGACCGCCCCCATCAGCAGGCCCCCGGCCGAGCCGCCGCGGGCCACCAGCCGGGCGGGGCTCGTCCACCCGGCTCGCGACAGGTGCTCCGCGCAGGCGATGAAGTCGGTGAACGTGTTCACCTTCCGCATCAGCTTGCCGTCCTCGTACCAGCGCCTGCCGAGCTCGCCTCCGCCCCGCACGTGCGCGATGGCGAAGCCGATGCCACGGTCGAGCAGCGACAGCCTGGGGATGGAGAAGGACGGGTCCGCGGCGGCCTCGTAGCTGCCGTACCCGTAGAGCAGGAACGGCGCGCTCCCGTCGCGCGGCGTTCCGCTGCGGCAGACGATCGACACCGGGATCCTCGTGCCATCCGGGGCGACCGCCCACTCCCGGTGCTGCTCGTAGTCCTCCGGCCGGTACTCCCCCCGGCCGGGCAGCGCGAGCACCGGCCGGCGGCGCAGCAGGGTCAGCTCCCCGGTGGCCGTGTCGCAGTCGTAGACCGAGTCCGGCGTGACCAGCGAGGTGTACCCGAACCGGTACTCGCGCGCGGCGTACTCCGGGTTGGCGCCGGGCGTCACCGTGTAGACCGGCTCGCCGAAGGCGACCTCGTGCTCGGTGCCGTCGGTGCGCAGGATCCGCAGGCCGGTGAGGCCGTCGCGGCGCTGGTGCACGACGATGTGGCCCTCGAACGCGTCGACGCCGAGCAGCCGGGTGCCCGGCCGGTGGGGGATGAGCGGCGTCCAAACCGCCGGGGCATCCAGGCTCGCGGTGGCCAGCTCGAAGTCCTCGGCCCCATCGTTGTGCAGCACGAGCAGCCGGCCCGGGCCCGCCTGGCCCGGGCCGGCTGCCTGGTGTTCCACGGAGTACTCCACGCCCTGCCGCCGCGGCGCGACCACGGCCGGCGGGCCGGCCGGGTCACCGGCGTCGAGCAGCCACGCCTCGCTGGTGACCTTGCTCGACGAGGAGATGACAAGGTAGCGCTCGCTGCGGGTGAGCCCCACGCCGACGAAGAAGCGCTCGTCCGGCTCCTCGAAGACGATCACGTCGTCCGCGGCAGCCGTGCCGACCGCGTGCCGCCAGACGCGCCACGGCCGCCAGGCGTCGTCAACCGTCACGTAGAACAGCGTCGTCCCGTCCCGCGACCAGGCCGCGCCATAGTACGTGCCGGGGATCTCGTCGGGCCCGACCTGGCCGGTGACCAGGTCCTTGACCCGCAGGGTGAACCGCTCGTCCCCGGCATGGTCGGTGGAGAACGCCAGCCTGGACCCGTCCGGGCTGACCGTGAACGCGCCGATGGCGAAGTAGGGCGAGTCGCCGGCCAGCTCGTTCCCGTCGAGCAGCACCTCCTCGCCATCGAGCGGCGCGCCGTCCTCGCTCACGGGCGGGCGGGCCTCGCCGGGCCGTACCGCGCGGCGGCAGTGAACGGCGTACTGCCTGCCCTCGACGGTGCGGGTGTAGTACCACCAGCCGTCCTTGCGGGCGGGCACGGTCAGGTCGGTCTCCCGCGTCCGTGCCTTGATCTCGCCGAAGATCACCTCGCGCAGGCCAGCCTGGCCGGCCGTCATCGCCTCGGTGTAGGCGTTCTGCGCCTTGAGGAAGGCTATGGTGCCCGGGTCGTCCTTCCGCGCCAGCCAGGCGTATTCGTCGATGACCGTGTCGCCGTGGTGGGTGCGCTGCGCGGGGACCTTCCGCGCGGCGGGGGGGCGCGGGACGGCCAGGCCGGTGGTCATGGTCCGGACAGTGTAGCGGCACGCGGCCCGGCCGCCGGCCCGCGGTGCCCCAGGGCGGCCGGAGCGCACCGTACCGGGCCGGCTCAGGGGCCGGCCGCTCCGGCCAGCAGGGCCAGCCGCGCGAGATGCGCCTGCGACTGCTCCTGGCGCTGCCAGGCGGCAATCTGGCGGCGGCCGTAGAAGCGGAGCGCGGGACGCTGGAGCGCGTCACTGAGCCGGGCGGCCTCCTGCGGGCCGAGGTGGCCGCGGAGCAGCTGCCCGAGCTCCTGCCAGCGCTCGCGCAGGGCCAGCCGGCCTATGGCGGGCAGCCGGGCCACCAGGGCGGGGCGGGCGGCCAGGCGGATCAGGCCGGGCAGGTGCCGGGCGGCGGCCGCCGCCCCTGACGACACGATCGCCCGCCAGGAATAGAACTGCTTCATCGCCGCGATCACGCTCAGCTGCAGGTCCAGCGGGCTCATCCGCGCCGGGCGCATGACCGCGTGGTGGCCGTCGAACAGCGACCAGTCGGCGTCGATGAGCCGTCCCTCGGCCTGCAGCCGGTCCCACAGCCGGGTGCCGGGCAGCGGCGTCTCCATCATGATCTGGATGGTGTCCAGGCCGACCCGGCGGGCGAACGCGGCCGTGTCCCTGGCGCTGGATCGGGTGTCGGGGTCCAGGCCGAGCACGAACATGCCGTGCACGGCGATGCCGTGCTCGTGGAACGCTGCGATGGCCCGCTCGGAGTCGGCGATGCTCTCCTTCTTGCCGAGCCCGGCCAGCGCCTCGTCGGAGACGCTCTCGATCCCGATCATGACGGTGCGGCAGCCGGACCGCCGCATGAGGGCCAGGAACTCGTGATCGGTCTCGCGGCCCGCCCGGGTCCGGTAGACGGTGTCGGCGCGGACCTGTGCGAACCACTCGGGGGTCAGGCCGGCCGCCAGCATGGCGCGGAGCAGGCCCGCGGTGCGGGCCTTGCTGACGACGAAGTTGTCGTCATGGAAGAACACCCGGTCGGCGCCGAGGCCAGCCAGCTCCGTCATCACCTGGTCGGCGCGCCGGTACCGCACGCGCCGCGAGAACATCGCGGTCACCGAGCAGAACTCGCAGTCGTACGGGCAGCCCCACTGGGTCATCACCGGCTTGACCGTCATCCGCTGGTGGCCCTCGATCAGCGACAGGTCAGGGGCCGGCAGGGCCTCGAACCCCTGCTGGGTGCAGGCCGGCCGGGGCGGGTTGTGCACCGCGCGGCCCTCCGCGTCCCGCCAGGACAGGCCGGCCACCTCAGCCACCGGGCCGCCGCGCTCCAGCGCGGCCACCAGTTCCAGCATGGTCTGCTCGCCCTCGCCGCGGACGACGTAGCGGGCGTGGCCCAGCGCCTCGTCAGGGCAGAACGTCACATGCGGGCCGCCGAGCACGACCGGGACGCCGGCCTGCTCAAGCAGATCGGCCAGCCGGTAGGCGGCCGGGGCGGTCGACGTGGTGGCCGAGACGCCCACCAGGTCAGCCTCCAGGCAGGCGGCCAGGTCGATCGGGGCGAGCACCTCGCAGGACACCCGGGCCTCGTGGCCGGCCTCGCCGAGCATCGTGGCGATCAGCGGGAGCCCCAGCCGGGGCAGCAGCACCGCGTCGTAGACGTGACGGCCGGGCGGGCGCGGCTCCACCAGCCGGATGCGCAGGCTCACGGGCGGATCATTTCCTGCCCTCGGTCCCGATGGACAGGGCCGAAGGTCCCGGCACAATCGGGCGGCCGGCCGGTGGATCAGGCTGCCGCGGCCATCGTCCCCGCCGGCGCCCCGCCCGGACCCGGAGCTAGCGTCCCGCGGCCCGCCGCGGCGCCGGGCCGCCCGGAATCCCGGGCACCTCGCGGCCCGGCCATTCGCTAGAAAGCGGCCTCCGCGGGCTGGAACGCGCCGGAAACGTCCCCGGAGAGATCGATGGCATAGGGGTCGAGCATGCGCGCGGGCTGGCCCGGGCTCAGGTCGAACGCGCCGAGTTCCGCCCAGACGAGGCTGGGCGACGTGGACAACTCGAAGAAGTAGCGCAAGCTGGTCAGGTCGGCGACCGTCCGGTACTCGGTGTTGTAGACGCCGAACTCGCCGTAGGGGGCGCCGAACGGCACCGACACGTTGCGCATGACCGACAGGATGCTGGCGACGGCCTCCCGCTCATTCCTGGGTTCCGGCAGCATGGCGCTGAAGTAGGCCGCCCGCTGGAATCGGTCGACCGGGCTGACGTTGCCCGGGATCGGCAGGTCCGGGCCCGGCTTGCTGAAGTCCAGCTCCTCCAGCAGGCGCGTTTGCTCCTCGTAGCGCGGGTCGTTGGTCATCAGCCGGTGCTGGGGCCCGTGGTGAACGACGAGTTCCCCGCCGATGTTCTCCATGATCGCCGAATCACCGCCGGAATCCTCCAGCGCCAGGTGGATGGTCGCCTCGTGGCCGTGCGCCTCGACCATGACCAGCTGCACGTCCCTCATCAGGCCGATTGCCTCTTCGACGGCGGCCGCGTTGTCGAGCAGGTACTGTGCCCAGAGGCCGATCTGCAGGCCCGGCCTGGCGGGATCCCGCTCGGCAAGCTCCGTCGACCTCAGGTAGAGCGCATGCGCGGCCAGCCCCCGCTCATTGAGGCCGTCCACCGCCCCGATGCCGTACACGGAGACGATGATGCTGCCGTAGTGGCTCTCCCAGTCCAGCGCGTTCGCCGTGATGACCTCACGTGGCCCGGCCTTGCCGCCGTGCCGCCGGCTCGCGCGCGGGGTCACCACCAGGCGGGGCTCGGTCGACTCCGGCCAGTCCAGCGTCCGCCCGGCCAGCACGCCCCAGTTGCTGTCATTCCAGAGCACGCGAGTGCACATCGGATTCCCCCGTCCGCGCGTGCGCGGCCTCCCCGGCCAGCCGTCCCAGCCAGTATCGCCGCAGCCGCCGGACGCCAAACCGCCGCCGCCGGTGCGCGGCCCGGCGTCAAGCACCCGCCGCCGGCCAGTGCGGGACCCGGCGCGACGGCGGCCCCCGGGACGCGCGCCAGGCGGCCGGCGCCGATTCAGACGTTGAATCGGAACTCGACCACGTCGCCGTCCCGCATCACGTAGTCCCTGCCTTCGATCCGCACCTTGCCCGCGGCCCGCGCGGCGGCGAGCGACCCGGCGGCGATCAAGTCGCCGAACGAGACCACCTCGGCCTTGATGAACCCGCGCTGGAAGTCGGTGTGGATCACCCCCGCGGCCTCCGGGGCGGTGGCACCGGCCCTGATCGTCCAGGCGCGCGCCTCCTTCGGCCCGGCGGTGAGGAAGGTGGTCAGGCCGAGCGCGGCGAACCCGGCCCGGGCGAGCTGCGCCAGCCCCGGCTCCCCCAGGCCGAGCCCGGCGAGCAGCTCGGCGGCCTCCTCCGCAGGCAGCTCCGCCAGCTCCGCCTCGGTCTTGGCGTCCAGGAACACGGCCTGGGCCGGCTCGACCAGCTTCGCCAGGCGCTCCCGCAGCGCCGCGTCACCGAGGCCGGCCTCGTCCATGTTGAACACGTACAGGAACGGCTTGGCGGTGAGCAGCCGCAGCTCGCTCAGGGCCGCGACCTCGATCCCGGCGGAGGCGGCGCCCGCGTGGAGCGTCGTGCCGCTGTCGAGCAGCCGCCGGGCCGCGCCCGCGGCGTCGGCGAGCGCCCGCCGCTGCGGATCCTTGCTGGCCGCCGCCTCCTTGGCCAGCCGCGGCACGGCCTTGTCCAGGGTCTGCAGGTCGGCGAGGATCAGCTCGGTCGCGATCGTCTCGATGTCCCGCTCGGGCGAGACGTCACCGTCCACGTGGCTCACGTCCGGATCGGCGAAGACCCTGACCACCTGGCAGATCGCGTCGGTCTGGCGGATGTGGGCGAGGAACTGGTTGCCCAGCCCCTGCCCTTGCGAGGCGCCGCGGACCAGCCCCGCGATGTCCACGAACCGGACCGTCGCCGGCACGATCCTGGCCGAGTGATAGAGCCTGGCCAGGGCGTCGAGCCGGGGATCGGGGATCCCGACCACGCCGACGTGGGGCTCGATCGTGGCGAACGGGTAGTTCGATGCCAGCACGCTGGCCCTGGTCAGCGCGTTGAACAGGGTGGACTTGCCAACGTTCGGCAGCCCCACGATCCCGATCTCAAGGCTCACCCCGGCGAGTCTAGACGCCGGGCGCGATCCGCCGGGCCGGCCGCGCCCGGGCCCGCCGGTCGCGCCCGGGCCCGCCGGGCACGCCCGTGCCCCCCGTCACGCCCGTGCCCCCCGTCACGCCCGTGCCCGCCGTCACGCCAGCGGTTCGCTGTCACACCCGCCTGGGAGCATGATGGGCCGTGAACCTGATCGTGATCCTCGTCGTCCTCGCCGCCGGGGTGCTGCTCGGAGCGCTGATCGGCTACCTGTACGCGCGCGCCAGGATGGCCGCCACCGCCGCTGACCTGGTCGCGCATGCCCGCGCCGCCGACGAGCGCGCCAGGGCGGCCGGCCAGCACGCCAGCCTGGTGGACGGCCACCTGGCGGAGCGGTTCCAGGCCATTTCCGCGCAAGCGCTGGAGGCGAGCCAGCTGCGCCTGGCCGAGCTCAGCGAGAGCCGGCTGCGCACCGCGACGCTTTCCGCCATCGGCGAGCTGGAGTCCCGCAAGAACGCGGTCGAGCAGCTCGTCGCCCCGCTCCGGGACACCCTCGCCCGGGTGGAAGGCCAGCTGCGCGAGGCGGAGTCGGCCAGGCGGGAGTCGCACGCCGCCCTGGCCGAGCAGGTCAAGACCGCGATCGCCGCCTCCGATCAGCTCAAGGCGCAGACCCAGGCGCTGGTCACCGCGCTGCGCCGGCCCGAGGCGCGCGGCCGGTGGGGCGAGATGCAGCTGCGCCGGGTGGCCGAGATCGCCGGTATGAGCCCGCACTGCGACTTCTCCGAGCAGGTCAGCGTGCCAGGACCGAGCGGCGACGGCGACCAGGGCGACGGCCTGCTCCGGCCCGACATGGTCGTCCACCTCGCGGGGGACAAGAACATCGTGGTTGACGCGAAGGTGTCGCTCGCCGCCTACCTGGAGGCCGCGGAGGCCGACGACGAGGCGGAGCGGGAGGCGCGCCTGGCCGCCCACGCCAGGCACCTGAGGGACCACGTGAACCGGCTCGCGAACAAGGCCTACTGGACCAGGCTGGGCCCGGCGCCGGAGTTCGTGGTCCTGTTCATCCCCGGCGAGGCGTTCCTCGCCCCGGCGCTGGAGCGCGATCCCGGCCTGCTGGAGCACGCGATGGCCCGCCGGGTCCACATCGCGACGCCGACCACTCTGATATCGCTGCTGCGCACCGCGCAGTACGCCTGGCAGCAGCAGCAGCTGTCGGCGAACGCCCGCGCGGTCTTCGACCTGGGCAACGAGCTCTACGAGCGGCTGTCGGTCCTGGGCGGCCACGTCCAAGCGGTCGGCAGGTCGCTGACTGGCGCGGTCACCGCGTTCAACAAGGCGGTCGGCTCGCTGGAGGGAAGAGTGCTGGTCACCGCCCGCCGCCTCAGCGAGCTGGGGATCACCAGCGGCGAGCTGGCCGCGCCCAGCGCCGCCGAGGTGACGGTCCGGTCGCTGACCGCGCCCGAGTTCACCGCTCCGGGCCTGGCCGCCGAGGCGACAACGCGGCCCGCCCGGTCGCTCCCGGGCCGGCCGGTGACGGGCATGTCCGCCAACGGCGCCGCGCAGCCCGGCTCGCCGGTCCCGGACGCGCCCGTCACCGCCACAGCCGCTGGCGCCGCCCTCCCCGGCGCGGCCGGCGACGGGCAGGCCCGGGTCATCCCGCCGGGGCCTGCCGGGACGGTGGACGAGCCGTCCGGCTCGCTGCTGGCACCGGGCAACGGCTCACGCCCGGCAGGATCGCCGTGACCCAGCCGGGCAGCGGTCGGCGGCCAGCCGGGCCCCGCCGGCCGGGCGGCGCGACTCAGCCCGGCTGGCCCAGCCTCTGGCCCTCCCTCACCGCGCGCTCGGCGCTCGCCGTCATGTCCGGCGTGTTCCTGATCGCCGATCTCGCCGCCGCCCGGTGGCACCTGGCGGGCATGCCCGGGTTCGGCTTCGCGGCCGGCAGCGTGGCCGCGGCCGGGTTCGCGCGGCGACGAGAGCTGCTGATCGTGGTCACCACGCCGCCCGCGCTGTTCGTGGTCGCGGCGACCGCCGGGGAGCTGCTCGCCGCCCACGCCGAGCACGTGCCGGCGTCGGCCGGATCGGTCGGCGGCGGGCTGCTGCTGACCCTCACCGCTGCCGCCCCGTGGCTGTTCGGCGGCCTGGCCGGGGCGCTGGTCATCGCGGTGATGCGCGGCCTGCCGGAATGCGTGCGGCTGCTGCGCGCCGAGCTGTCCGGCTCGGAGCCCTCAGGGCACGGCGGCGTCCGCCGTCGCGGCTGAGCCGTCCCGGGGCGAAGGTCCGCGCTCCTGCCGCTCCGCGCGGGGCGGGCGCACCTCGTGCGGGAGGGCGAACGCCAGCGTCTCGCGCACCGCCTCGGTCTCCTCCACCTCGCCGAACCCCGCCTCCGCCAGCCGGGCCAGAACCTGCGCGACCAGATCCTCCGGCACGGACGCGCCGCTGGTCACGCCGACCGTGGTGACCGCCCGCAGCCAGGAGTCCTCGATGCACGATGCGTCATCCACCAGGTAGGCTGCCCCGGCGCCGGAGTCGCGCGCCACCTCCATCAGGCGGACCGAGTTGGACGAGTTCGCCGACCCGACGACTATCACGATGTCGCACTGGCTGGCGATCTGCTTCACCGCCGCCTGCCGGTTCTGCGTCGCATAGCAGATGTCGTCGCTTGGCGGGTCGGTGAGCAGCGGGAACCGCTCCCGCAGTGCCGCCACGGTGCGGCTGGTCTCATCCACCGACAGCGTGGTCTGCGAAAGCCAGGCGACCCTGGCGGGGTCCCGGACGTCGAGTGCCGCAGCGTCCTCGGGGCCGCTCACGAGGTGAATGCTGCCTGGGGCTTCCCCGGAGGTGCCGATGACCTCCTCGTGGCCCTCATGGCCGATCAGCACGATCTCGTACCCCTGCGCGGCGAACCGCCGCGCCTCGTTGTGGACCTTGGTGACGAGCGGGCAGGTGGCATCGATGGCGCGCAGCCCCCGCTGCCTGGCCGCCTCGTGCACGCCGGGCGCCACCCCGTGCGCAGAGAACACCACGACCGCGCCTTCGGGCACCTCGTCGGTGTCCTCCACGAAGACCGCGCCGCGCTTCTCCAGGCCCCGCACCACGTGCGTGTTGTGCACGATCTGCTTGCGCACGTACACAGGGGCACCGAACCGCTCAAGCGCGCGTTCCACGGCCTGGACCGCGCGGTCCACGCCCGCGCAGTAGCCGCGGGGCTTCGCGAGCAGGACGCGCTTGGTCGCCTCGGACATGTCCTCCATGGTAGGTGACCACCGCGTGGCCCGGGGCGGCGCGCCGGGCCACGCTCCCGCCCGGGTCAGCGCCAATGAGGCACGATGACGGTAGCGGCGCGGATCACTGCACGAGGAGGAGGCCGAGGACAATGCGGTTGCCAGCGCTTGCCGACCAGCTCAGGCTCGCGCCGATCCGGGCGCTGCGGGCCATCTTCGCGGGCGTGGGGCAGTTGCTGCTCGCGGCAGACCGCCTGCGGGCCGAGGGCGCGGCCGCGGGCGAGCAGCCCGCCGACGCCGGGAACACTCACGATCCGCTCCGCCACGGCGGCCCGGCGGGCGCACGGGCGGGCTCCGACGCGGAGCGAGCCGGTCAGGCCGAGCGCGGCCCCCGGCCCCGGCCCGGCGGGCGCGCCGTGAGCGACGGGCGGGGCAGGGCGGTCCGGCGCGCCCGCGCCTCCGACGGCGCGCAGGCCCGCCGGCCAGCCGGCCGGGCCGGCCGCGGGCCCGGCCAGCCCCCGAGGCCTGAGGGGGACGGAGCGCCCTCCCCGCAGCGGTGGCGGTCGCTGGATTCGACGGGTAACGTCCGGGTGCTGACCCCCGAGGAACTCGCCGAGAGCGGGCCACCCGGCGCTGCGGCAACTCCAGGCACTCCAGAGGCGCCAGGCACTGAGGGAAGCCTAGGTTCGGCGGAGGCTCAGGCCGGTCCGGTGACACCGGGCACCGACGGTGCTCCCGGCGCGCCGGAGGCCTCCGGCATGGCTCGCCCGCCCGCCGGTGACGGCGGGGCGGCCGCCCCGGCGGCGCCCATCGTCGGCTATGACGGGCTCTCGCTGCCCTCCGTCCGCGCCCGGCTGCGGACGCTCGACGCCGGCACGCTGCGCGAGATACTGGCGTATGAGAGGGCCCACGCGAACCGGGCGGACTTCGTGACGATGTACGAACGCAGGATCGCAAGGCTCACGGCGGGAGAGGCCTGAGCCGTCATGCCGCTGCAGACCAGCGCGGAGTCGCCGGTCCCGGTGCGCACGGTCCTGCGCCTGGTCGGCGAGTGGATCGGACGGCTCGGCCGGGTCTGGGTCGAGGGCCAGATCGCGGAGCTGAACCGTCGTGGCGGCACGGTCTACCTGATCCTGCGCGACCCTGTCGCGGCGGTCTCCGTGCGCGTGATCTGCCCCCGCCAGGTGTTCGACGCGGCAGACCCCGCTCCGGTGGACGGCTCGCGGGTGGTGGTCTGGGCCAAGCCGGACTTCAGCATGGCCAGAGGCGCCTTCTCGCTCAGCGCGCTCCAGGTGCGGGCGGTCGGCGCCGGCGAGCTTCTCGCGCGCCTGGACCGGCTGCGGCGTGCGCTCGCCGCCGAGGGCCTCTTCGCGCCGGAGCGCAAGCGGCCCCTGCCGTTCCTGCCCGGCACGATCGGCCTGATCTGCGGCCGGGATTCGGCTGCCGAGCGGGACGTGCTGCGCAACGCGGCGCAGCGCTGGCCGGCCGTCCGGTTCCGGGTCGAGCCGGTCGCGGTTCAGGGTCCCCGCGCGGCCGAGGAGGTGTCCGCTGCGCTGGCCGCCCTCGACGCGGACCGGGCCGTGGACGTGATCATCATCGCCCGTGGCGGCGGCTCGCTCGAGGACCTGCTGCCGTTCTCCGACGAGTCGCTGGTGCGGGCGGTGGCCGCGTGCCGCACGCCCGTCGTGAGCGCGATCGGGCACGAGCAGGACGTGCCGCTCCTTGACCTCGTCGCCGACGTGCGGGCGTCCACCCCGACCGACGCGGCCCGGCGAGTGGTGCCCGACGTCGGCGAGCAGCTCGCGCTCATCTCCGACCTGCGGGCGCGAGCACGCCGGCAGCTCGCGGGCCGCATCGACCGCGAGGCCGCGTGGCTGGCGGCGATCAGGTCGCGGCCCGCGCTGGCCAGCCCGCGAGCCGAGATCGACCGCCGCCACGAGCAGGTCATCGCGCTGGCCGAGCGTGCCCGCCGCTGCCTGGCGGCCAGGCTCGACCGGGCCGCCGCAGACCTGGAGCACGCCAGGGCGCGGCTGATCGCGCTCTCGCCTGCCGCGACGCTGCGGCGCGGCTACGCCATCGTCCAGCGCGCCGACTCCACGGTCGTGACCTCGGCCCTGGCCGTCGCCACGGGCGAGGACCTTCACCTGCGCTTTGCCGACGGGCGGCGATCGGTCACCGTCAGCGACTGATCACGCCGCCCGGGAGGCTGCCGCGGCCCGCGCCGCGTGGCGATTCTGGGCACGATCCGCAGATGAAAACTAAGCTGTTCCCAGCCAAGCGCGGTGCCAGGCTGCGGCTCGCGGATTCCAGACATCCCAGTCCCTGAGCAGGAGGTCGACGTCGTGCCTGACCAGCGACCTCCCGTCGGCGATGGCCGCTCCACCGCCCGCATCTTCGAGCCGGGGCCCGCGGGCAGCCGACGGCCTGCCGACGGTGGTGCCCTGGCCTCCGCTTCGCGCTCTGCAGGTGCACCGGCCACGGCGCCTGCCCCCGACGCCGATGCGACGGAGATCGGCTACTCCACCTGGACCTGGTGGCCCGGGGCGTTGCCCGGGCAGGAGCCCGTCCCGGGCCCAGGCGAGCCTGGCTCCGCGCGGCCGCAGACCCGCGAGGACGGCACTGGCGGCTCCCCGGCTGCCGGGGGTCCCCGGCCCGAAGAGCACGCCCCTGCGCCTGGCCCGGCGGCGCCCGCCCTGCCCGGATCCACGCAAGCTGGTGCCAGCCCCGCCACGGCCGCCAGCCCCGCCACGGCCGCCAGCCCCGCCACGGCCGCCAGCCCCGCCA
>JAJPIV010000047.1 GCA_021324595.1 Actinomycetota bacterium
CAGATCGCCGGCCGGGTGCTCAAGGAGATCAGCGCCCGCCTGGGGTTCCTGCTGGACGTGGGCCTGGACTACCTGACCCTGGACCGGGCGTCGGCGACCCTGGCGGGGGGCGAGGCGCAGCGGATCCGGCTGGCCACGCAGATCGGCTCCGGGCTGGTCGGCGTGCTGTACGTGCTTGACGAGCCGTCGGTCGGGCTGCACCAGCGGGACAACCACCGGCTGCTGGAGACGCTGCTGCGGCTGCGGGACCTGGGCAACACGCTGATCGTGGTCGAGCACGACGAGGACACGATCCGGGCCGCGGACTGGGTGGTGGACATCGGGCCGCGGGCCGGGGAGCACGGGGGGCAGATCGTCGTCTCCGGGCCGCTGGAGGAGCTGCTGGCCTGCGAGGAGTCGCTGACCGGCGCGTACCTGACCGGCCGGGAGAGGATCCCGGTGCCGGCCCGGCGGCGCAGGCCGGTCCGGGGCCGGGAGGTCGTGGTCAAGGGCGCGGCCGAGCACAACCTGCGGGGAGTGGACGTGGCGTTCCCGCTCGGCTGCCTCATCGCGGTCACCGGCGTGTCAGGCTCGGGCAAGTCCACCCTGGTCAACGACATCTTGTACGCGGCCCTGGCCAGGGAGCTGCACGGCGCCAGGATCGTGCCGGGCAAGCACGCCCGGGTGACCGGGATGCAGCACCTGGACAAGGTGGTGCACGTGGACCAGGGGCCGATCGGCCGGACCCCGCGGTCGAACCCGGCGACCTACACCGGCGTGTTCGACCACATCCGGCGGCTGTTCGCGCAGACCACCGAGGCGAGGATCCGCGGCTACCAGCCGGGGCGGTTCTCGTTCAACATCAAGGGCGGCCGGTGCGAGGCGTGCTCCGGCGACGGCACGATCAAGATCGAGATGCAGTTCCTGCCCGACGTGTACGTGCCGTGCGAGGTCTGCCACGGGGCCAGGTACAACACCGACACGCTCCAGGTCCGCTTCAAGGGCAAGACCATCGCCGACGTGCTGGACATGCCGATCGAGGAGGCGGCCGGGTTCTTCGAGGCCGTCCCGGCGATCCGCCGGCACCTGGCCACGCTGGTCGACGTGGGCCTGGGCTACGTCCGGCTGGGCCAGCCCGCGCCGACCCTGTCCGGCGGGGAGGCGCAGCGGGTCAAGCTCGCCTCCGAGCTCCAGCGGCGCTCCACCGGCCGGACCATCTACGTGCTCGACGAGCCGACCACCGGGCTGCACTTCGACGACATCCGCAAGCTGCTCGGCGTGCTCGGCCGGCTGGTCGACGGCGGGAACACGGTGATCGTGATCGAGCACAACCTGGACGTGATCAAGACCGCGGACTGGGTGATCGACCTCGGCCCGGAGGGCGGCTCCCGCGGCGGCCAGGTGATCGCCACCGGCACCCCCGAGCAGGTGGCCGCCGTCGAGGAGAGCCACACCGGCCAGTTCCTCTCCAGGGTGCTCGCCGCCGGCGGCTAGCATGGCCTGCATCCGGCGGCCGCCGCCCGGCGCCGGGGAACGGAGGTGCGGGCATGCGCGCTGAGCCGGCGGCTCCTGGGAACGCGGGGCCAGCGGCTCGCCCGCCGGGCCGCCGGGCACGCCCTGCCGGTCACCGGGGTCGTGCCGCCCGGGCCGCAGGCGGCGGGCCGGGCGCCCTCCCCGGAGCGGCGCGCCAGGGCCGGCCTTCAGTTCCGCCGGCGTGCCGGGGCTGCGGGGGGCCGCGTTGACGAGCCAGCCGGGGATCACCGGGCACGAGACGGCCGGGCGGCCTGCCGGGACCCAGCCGGGCGGGGGGATCGCCGGCCACACGGGCCTGGCGATGGTCGTGGTCATGACCGGGGTGCTGATCACGGCGGTGGACACCACGATCGTGGTGCTCGCGCTCCCGGAGATCCAGCGCAGCCTGCACGTGGCGATCGCCTCGGTGGTCTGGGTGGTGATCGGCTACCTTCTCGTGATCACGCTGCTCGCGACCCAGGTGGGCCGCCTCGGCGACATGTTCGGCCGGGTCCGGATGTATGAGATGGGATTCGCCGTCTTCATCCTCGGCTCGTTCGCCTGCGCGCTGGCCTGGGACGAGGCGTCGATCATCGGGTTCCGGGTGCTGCAGGGGATCGGCGGGGCGTTCGTGACGGCGAACAGCGGCGCGATCATCGCGGACCTGTTCCCCAGGGAACGGCGCGGCCGCGCCTACGGCTACAACTCGGTCGGCTGGAGCCTGGGCGCGGTGCTGGGCATCGTGCTCGGCGGGGTCATCGTCACCTACGTGTCGTGGCGGTGGATCTTCTGGATCAACGTGCCGATCGGGGCGGCGGCGCTGGCGCTGGCGACCAGGGTGCTCGCCGAGCGCGGGGCCCGGGCGCGCCACGCGGTGGACGTGGCGGGGATGCTCACCCTCGGGCTCGGCCTGTTCGGCGTGCTGTGGGCGATGACCAGGCTCACGACCACGTCGTTCGACGCGACCGTGACCGGGTACCTGGCCGGCGGGCTGCTCCTGCTCGCGGCGTTCGCGCTGATCGAGCGCCGGCAGGCCGAGCCGATGCTCGACCTGGCGATCTTCAGGGTCCCGACGCTCGCGCCGTCGCTGCTCGCGGCGTTCTTCCAGGGCCTGGCGAACTTCGCCGTGCTGTTCCTCGTGATCATGTACCTGCAGGGGCCGCGGGGGCTCACGCCGCTGCACGCCTCGCTGCTGCTCGTCCCGGGCTACGTGGGCGGCTCGGCGGTCGGCCCGTTCGCCGGGAGGCTGGCCGACCGGTTCGGCCCGGTCATCCCCGCCACCGTCGGCCTGGCCATCCAGGTCCTCGCGCTGTTCCTGTACGCCCACCTGTCGCTGGCCACCGGCCTGTGGCTGGTCGTGCTGGCCAGCGTGATCAACGGGATCGGGGCGAGCGCGTTCTTCCCGGCGAACAACTCGGCGGTCATGAAGGCGAGCCCGCCGGCGGTCTTCGGCATCGCCTCCGGGATGCTGCGTACCTTCTCCAACGTGGGCATGGTGTTCTCGTTCGCCATGGCGATCCTGGTCGCCTCGCGGTCGATCTCCAAGGGCCTCGCGTTCGCGATCTTCGTCGGCACCGCGAGCCTGCACGGGCCGCTGGCGGCGGCTTTCACCACCGGGCTCCACGCCGCCTTCTACACGTCGATGATCTTCATGGCGCTCGCGGCGCTGCTCTCGGCGAGCCGGGGGCGGCTGGCCGGCCGGCGGGGCACCGGGGCCGGGCAGGAGGCCGCGGGGGGCTGATCCGCGCCGCGCCGGCTGATCCGCGCCGCGCCGGCTGATCCGCGCCGCGCCGGCTGATCCGCGCCGCGCCGGCTGATCCGCGCCGCGGGGCTGGTCCGGCGGCCAGCGGCCGGCCAGGCGGCCGCCGGTGCCGCGGGCCGGGCGATCCTGTCCTACCCTGCCAGGCGTGGAGGTCGCCACGATCGCGGGCCCGGCCCGCGTCGACGTCGCCGGGCAGGCCAGCCCGCGGCTGCTGCTGGCCCTGACGCACGGGGCGGCAGGCCTGCCGGACACCCCGGACCTGGTCGCCGTCGCGCAGGCGGGCGAGGACATCGGCGCCGCCGTGGCCCTGGTCACGCAGGCCTACCGGGTCGCGGGGGCCAGGGCGCCGGGCGCGGCGGCCCGGCAGGACGCAGCCTGGCTCGACGTCACGCGCGCGCTGCGCCGCCGCTGCCCCGGCATCCCGTTCGTGCAAGGGGGCCGCAGCAACGGCGCCCGGCTGGCCTGCCGCACCGCCAGGGAAGCGGGCGCGGCCGGGGTGATCGCGCTGGCGTTCCCGTTGCGCCCTCCGGGCCGGGCCGGCCGGCCCGGGCCCTCCCGAGCCGGGGAGCTGCGCGCGGCGGGCGTGCCGGTGCTGGTGATCAACGGCGACCGTGACCCGTTCGGCGTTCCCGACGCCTCCGACGCCGACCGGCTGGTCGTCCTCGCCGGGGAGGACCATGCGCTCCGCCGCGATCCCGCGAGGGTGGCGGACGCGGTCCGCGAGTGGCTCGCGGACCTGGCGCGCCGGGCCGGCTGGCCGTGATTCCGGCGTGCGGGGCGAGCCAGCCCAGGTGGTCGCCTCACCCGCCCGGCGGCACGGGATGCCCGCGGCGTGACCCGGGCGCGCCCGGGCCGGGTGAGGTCAGGCGGCCGGCCAGGCTGGCGCGGGCCGCTGTACGAAGTCGGTGGGACGGTGCGGGGCGATGGCGTCGCCGCCGGGCAGGAGCTCCCCGGTGTCCTCGAAGACCACGATGCCGTTGCAGAGCAGGCTCCAGCCCTGCTCCGGGTGGCTGATGACGACCCGAGCCGCCTCGTGGTCCGGAGCGCTCGCGCTGGGACACGGTGGCGAGTGCGGGCACATGTGCGCGCCTCCTGATCGTTGGGGGGTGTCCGTGGATCATCGCAATCTAATCTGCCATGTGACCTGCTGGGGTGATATGGCGCATTGCGATGGTCCTCGGGTGCGAACCTTGTGGTTTTCCTGCGACCGCGCCGTGACGGCTCGTGACGGGAGGGTTCACTCTATTAACGCGCGGGGAGCCCGGAACACTCCCGGAGGGGCGACGTTCCCCGGCGTGAGCGGGGCGCTGCGGGTCCGCCACGCGGAACCGGGCCACGGGTAGGCTGGTCCGGTGGCTGTACAGGCCGGCGCGCCGCGCGTGCGTGCCGCGGTCGCCCGGGCCGGCGCCGTGGCCGTCGCGTGCGCGGTGCTCGCGGCGTGCGGAGCGGGCGCAGGCAGCCCGGCGCCGCGCGGGCCGCGCCGGGGAGCCGGAGTCACTGGCCGCCCGCCCGCCCTCGGCCGGCCGGGTGGCCGGGCGGCCCGGCGGGCTGGCACGATCACGCTGGCGTTCGCGGGCGACGTCAACTTCGCCCGGCGGACCGCGCGCCTGCTCGCCCATCCCGCGACTGCGTTCGGGCCGATCGCGGCGCTGCTGCGGTCGGCCGACCTGACCGCGCTCAACCTGGAGACCGCGGTCACCTCGCGCGGCGTCCCGCAGCCGAAGGCCTATCACTTCCGGACCACCCCGGCGGCGTTCACCGCGCTGCGCGACGCGGGGGTGGACGTGGTCAACATGGCCAACAACCACGTGCTCGACTACGGCCGGGTCGGGCTGGCCGACACGCTGGCCGCGGCCCGGCGCGCGCGCTTCCCGGTGCTCGGCATCGGGGCCAACGCGACCGCGGCGTGGCGGCCCTACCTGGTGACGGTCAAGGGCCTGCGGATCGCGATGCTCGGTGTCTCGCAGGTGGCCGAGCTAGCGTCGTCGTGGGTGGCGACCCCGGCCCGCTCCGGCGAGGCGAACGCGATCAACCTGCGCCGGACGCTGGACGCCGTGCGGGCCGCCCGCCGGGCGGCCCGCGTGGTGATCGTGTTCATGCACTGGGGCACCGAGGGCATGGCCTGCGCCGATCCGGGCCAGTTGTCGCTGGCGCGCAGGCTGGCCGCAGCCGGCGCCAGCATCATCGTTGGCTCGCACGCGCACATGCTGCAAGGCTCAGGCTGGCTCGGGCGCACCTTCGTGGCCTTCGGCCTCGGGAACTTCCTGTGGTGGGAGCCCTCGTTCAGCACCTCGACCGGCGTGCTGCTGCTGACCCTCCGCCCGGGGCGGCCGGTCACGTCGCTGAGCTACCGGTTCGTCCCGGCGACGGTCTCCCCGGCCGGGCAGCCGGTCATCGACCGCGGCGCGGCCGCGCGGCGGGCGCTTGCCTACTACCGGAGCCTGCGCGCCTGCGCGGGGCTGACCGCGCGCCCAGGCTGACGGGGGAGCGCGCGGCCGCCGGGCGGCGCCGCCTCCCGGCCCGTGCGGCCGGCAGCGTGCCGCCGGCGCGCGCTCGTGGCTGGGAGGCTAATGGGCCGCCAGCGCCGCCGGAGTCTCCGGGGGCAGCCCGATCCCTCCCGGCCGGGGCGGGATTCCGGTGAGCCGGTGGGCCTCCCGGAGCGTCAGCAGCCGCTCCGCCTCGGCTCGCAGCGCGCGCACGGCCGGCTTGGCCATCGCCTTGCGGCGGTAGATCCGGTCCTGGTAGCCGCGCGGGCCGATCTCGGCCCGCATGGCGGCATAGGCCGAGCGCATCGCCTCGGTGAGCGCGGCGTCCAGGCGCTTTGCCAGCGCGTACTGCTCGGGCAGCGGCGCGCTCGCCGCCTGGGCATCCCGGAACTCGCGCTCGGCGGACCGCGCCGCGGCGAGAAGCTCGTCGAACTTCGCGGCACTCACCACGTCCGCCAGGTAACGCGCCTGAGCGTCCTCACTTGGCTGCCTGCGCCCCGCCATCACGGCGGTCAGCTTACCCGAGCGCCCCGGGCCGCTCAGGTCAGGCTCTCCTCCCAGCGCGCGTGCAGCCCCGCGTACTCGCCGTCCCCGCGCAGCAGCGCGCCCGGCGGGCCGTCCTCGGCGACCCGGCCGTCGCGCAGGACGATGACGCGGTCGGCGATCCGGACCGTGGACAGCCGGTGGGCGATGATCAGGGCCGTCCGGCCGGCCAGCAGCGTGCGCATCGCCCGCTGGACCGTGCGCTCGCTCGGCAGGTCGAGCAGGGACGTGGCCTCGTCCAGGAGGATCACGCTCGGCGCGGCGAGGAATGCCCGGGCGAACGAGACGAGTTGCCGCTGGCCGGCTGATAGGCGCCCGCCGCGCTTGCCGACCCTGGCGTCGTAGCCGCCGGGAAGCGCGGCGATGAAGCCCGCCGCGCCGACCGCCTCGGCCGCGGCGGCGATCTCCGCGCGGGTCGCAGACGGGCGGCCGAGCGCGATGTTCTCCGCGATGGTCGCGCTGAACAGGAAGTTCTCCTGAGTGATCAGCACGATCTCCCGGCGCAGGTCGGCGTCGCTGATCGAGCGCAGGTCCACCCCGTCGAGCAGCACCTGGCCCTCGTCCGGGTCGTAGAACCGGGCGAGCAGCCGGGCGATCGTCGTCTTCCCCGCCCCGGTCGGCCCGACGAGCGCCACCGTCTGGCCTGCCGGGATGGTCAGGTCCAGGCCCGGGAGGACGACGGCGGACCCGCCGGCCGGCGCCCGCCCGGGCGCGCCCGCCGGGGCACGCGGCCCGGCGCTGCGGTAGCCGAACCGGACGCCGGCCATCCGCAGCTCGCGGCCGGGCCCGCCGCCCGCCGGGCGCCCGGGAAGCGCGGCCGGCGCCGCGGGCTCGGGTACCGAAGGCTCCTCCTCCAGGACGCCCGATATCTTCTCCAGGCCCGCGGTGGCGGACTGGAACGTGCTGTAGAACTGCGAGACGTCCTGCAGCGGCTCGAAGAACCGCCGCAGGTACAGCAGGAACGTGACCAGCACGCCGACCGGCATGGCATGGTCGATCACGCGCAGCCCGCCGTATAGCAGCACCGCGGCCACGGCCAGGTTGCCGACGATGGTGACGCCGGGGAAGTACAGGGCGACCAGGTGCATCGACCGCTTCGACGCCCGGGCGTAGCCCTCGTTGAGGCCCGCGAAGATCTGCTCGTTCCGCGGTTCCCTGCGGAACGCCTGGACCGCCCTGATCCCGTTGACCGTCTCGACGAAGTGGACGATCACCAGCGCGATCGCCTCCCTGGTGCGCCGGTAGGCCACGGTGGACTCGCGGCGGAACCAGGCAGTGATCCAGGCGAGCGGGAGGAACCCCGCCATCACGGTGAGCGCCAGCGGCCAGTCGAGCAGCAGCATCCCGGTGCCGGTGAACACCAGCGAGAACGCGGCGCTGACCAGCGAGTCGAGCCCCTCGTCGAACAGCTCGGAGATCGCGTCCACGTCCGACACCTGGCGAGAGATCACCCGGCCCGAGGTGTAACGTTCGTGGAACGCGACGGACAGCCGCTGGAACGTGGCGAAGAGCCGGGCGCGCAGCTCAAGCACCACCTGCCCGCCCATGCGCCCGATCGCCGTGATGTACCAGGCGCTCGCCGCCGCCTGCAGGCCGGCCGCGGCGCAGAACCCCGCGGTCACCACCAGGAGCGGCACCGGGTCGCGCGTGGCGACCAGGGCGGGGACGCGGTCCACGCCGATCCCGACCAGCCACGGCCCGGCGAGCGCGGCCAGGTTCGCGGTCAAGATCAGCAGGCCGATGAGCGCGACCGTGCCGCGGTGCGGGCGCAGCAGGTCCGCCAGGAGCGCGCGGCTGCGCCGGCGCAGCAGGATCGACAGCGCCCTGGCGGGCTCATCGACCTCCTCGGCCGCGATGCCCCGCCACGGATGGGCGCTCACCTCGGTCACGGCCGCGCTCCCGCGGCAGGGGCGCCGACCGCAGCCTGCGGGGCGGAGCCGCCGGGCGGCGGCGCGGTCGTCATCAGGTGCTGGTACTGCGGGCAGGTCTGGAGCAGGTCGCGGTGGGAGCCGGTCGCGATGACCTGGCCGCCGTCGAGGACCGCGACCCGGTCGGCGAGCGCCACCGTGGACGGCCGGTGGGCGACGACCAGCGCGGTCGCCCTGGTCAGCAGCTGGCCGAGGGCGGCCGTCACCAGCGCCTCGGTGTGCACATCGAGGGCGGACAGCGGATCGTCGAGCAGCAGCACCGACGGGCTCGCCAGGATCGCGCGGGCCAGTGCGAGCCGCTGCCGCTGCCCGCCGGACAGCGACAGTCCCTGCTCGCCGATCCTGGTGTGCTGCCCCCACGGCAGGTCGGCCACGAAGCCGGCCTGGGCGATCTCCAGTGCCCGTGCCACCGCCTCGTCGGACGCGGCAGGCGCGCCCAGCGTCACGTTCTCCCGCACGCTGACCGAGAACAGCGTCGGATCCTCGAACGCGCACGCCACGGCGGCGCGCAGGACCGGCAGCGGCAGGCTCGTGATATCGACCCCGTCGAGCCGGATCGTCCCCGACGTCGCGTCGGCCAGCCGGGCTATCAGGTGCAGCAGCGTGGTCTTGCCCGAGCCCGTCGCGCCGACCAGCGCGACCGTCTCGCCAGGCTCGATCCGCAGGCAGACGTCGCGGAGCACGGGCGCGGCGGCGCCGGGGTACCGGAAGCCCACGTGGTCGATGTCCAGGCGGGCACCGGGCCGAGACCGGCTCGGCACCAGGTGGCCGCCCGGCCGGCCATGGCCGGCGGCCGGGCCGCCCGCAGCCCCGCCGCCGTCGCCCGCGCCGCCGCCTGTGCCGTCGGCGGGGCTGGTGATGCCCGGCGCCCGGTCGAGGATCTCGTAGACGCGCTGGGCGGCGGTGGCCGCCTCCTGACCCAGCGCGAGGATGTAGCCGAGCGCCTCGACCGGCCAGACGAGCTGGAGCACGAGCGCGATGAAGGCGACTAGCCCGCCGATGGTCAGCTGGCGGTGGCTGACGGCCAGCGCCCCGAGCACCAGGATCATGGCGACTGCCGCGTTGGGCACGAGGTCGAGGCTGGCCCAGAACCTCCCGCGCAGCCGCGCCTTGCTCACCTGCGTCCGGCAGACGCGCCGGGCCTGCGCCTGGTGCGCCGCCGCTGCCAGGTCCCGGCGGCCGAAGGCCTTGAGCGCCCGGATCCCGGCCGCCGCCTCCTCGACGTGCGTGGCCAGGTCGTCCTGCTGGTCCTGGGCGCGCCGGGAGAGCACGCGGTACCGGCGCTCGAACCGCAGGCACAGCGCGATGACGGGAGCGAACGCGGCGGCCGTCAGCAGGCCGAGGACCGGGTCGAGGCGGATCAGGAGGGCGATGATGACGGCGAAGTTCACCACGCTGGTGATCAGGAAGACCACGCCGAATCCGGCGAAGCGCCGTATCGCCGACAGGTCGGTCGTGGCGCGGGACAGCAGCTGGCCGGACTGCCAGGAGTCGTGGAATCCCGGCTCCAGGCGCTGCAGGTGGGCATACAGGTCATCCCGCATCGCCTGCTCCATGGAGACCACGGCATCAGCCTGCATCCAGCGCCGGAACATGTTCAGCATCCCCTCGGCCACGCCGAGTGCGATCGCGGCCAGCCCGATGGGGAGCAGCAAGCCGTGGCCGGGGGCCGCGCCGGGGCGGGCCGCGGCGGCGATCGGCCCGTCGATCGCGGCCTTGGTCAGCAGCGGGATCGCGATCTCGGCACCGGTCGCGAGCAGCGCCGCCGCCAGCATGAGCAGCAGCCACCCGTAGTAGGGGCGCAGGTACTCCCTGGCGCGCCACAGCGCCGCCAGGGGCACCCCGGCGGGAGCAAGCCGGGAGTCCGGCATGCCGACGCCGTCAGCACCCGGATTGGCCACCCGCGGATGCTAGCGGCGCAGGTCGTTCACTGTCACGTCGTTTTCCGGCCGCCCGCGTCTGGCGCGCAGGCCATCGGTTCTGGCACTCTGGCCAAGCTCGCCGGCGCGGCCAGCGGCCGCCGCCGGGGACGTGGGCAGGGGAGGTACCCATGGGCGAGAGCGCATCGTGGGATCCGTCCGTGCCCGCGGCCTACCGGGACGGCATCTCGGCGATCGTGGAGATCGCGGGCTCGTTCACGGCGCGTGACTGGGATGCCGCCACCCCGTGCGCGGAGTGGCGGGCCGCCGACCTGGCCGGGCACCTTCGGTGCGTCGCTGATGACTACCACGAGTACCTCGACCAGGCGCCGGCGAGCCGGCTGGCCAGGCTGATGGCCACAGGCGCGCACCCTGAGGCGATCGCGCGCAAGCTGGCCAGGCAGAACGCCGCCGAGCTGGCGGCGCTGCCGGACGCGCCGCCCGGCGACCACGTCGCGGCCTTCGCCCGGTCGGCACGGCGTTACCTGGCGCGGGCCGGGCCGCTGCTCGGGCTCCCGCATCACACCTACCGTGGGCGCGTGGTCACGGTCGCGGGCATGGCCGGAGCCGCCTGCGTCGAATGGCACGTGCACGCATGGGACCTGGCGCGCGCGGCGGGCCGCGACCACCGCCCGCGCGACCCCGAGGCCGTGGTCGCGGGCTGGCTGATCGGCATGCCGCACCTGCCGCTGGCCCGCGCCGGCGATCCCTGGCTGGCCGTGCTGCTCGCGGCGGGGCGCTCACCCGGGTGACCTCTGGCGCCCGCCGCGCTTGGCGGCGTGGCCAGCGGGAATGAGAACCCTGAGGCGGCGCGCTGCCGCGAGCAGCACGGCCGCGCGAGCGGGGCCGGCGGCGGCGCACGGGGGGCCAGGCGCACGGGGAGCCAGACGCACGGGGGGTCTCGGGCCGGATGGTGCCAGATCGGCTGAGCACGAGCCCGGCCAGGGACGCGCGCCCGGAGCCGGAGGGCGGCGCGACCGCGGCCGCCGGGCGGGCCGGGGAGGCTCGGCTGCTCGCCGGCATCCGGCGGCTGTCGGGCGGGCGGGTGCGCTCGATCTCGGCGTCCGGTCCGGTGCTCGCCGCCGCGCCTGGCCCGGCCAGGCGCGCGCGGCGCGGCACGTTCGTCCCCGCCCTGCGCCGCGCGGACCGGCTCACGATCGCGTTCTTCTCGGCAGGGTGGGCCGTGTGCCTTGCCGCCTTCTGGGCATGGTGGCTGCAGCCCGGGCACCTGGCCACCCGCTTCGGGCTGGTGGTCAACAGCCTGGTCCTGCTCTACATCTCGTTCTTCCCGGTGTTCTATCCGCTGACCGCCAACCGGCTGCGCACGGTCGATCCCGCCGCGCCGGTCCCGCCGCTGCGGGTGGCGTTCGCCGTGACGAAGGCCCCCTCCGAGCCGTGGGATCTGGCCAGGACCACCCTGAGCGCGATGCTCGCCCAGGACATCCCGCTGCGCTACGACGTCTGGCTCTGCGACGAGCAGCCGGAGCCCGAGGCGGTCGCCTGGTGCCAGGAGAGGGGGGTGCGGATCTCGACCCGCCGGGCCGCGCCCGGCTATCACCGTGCCACCTGGCCGCGCCGCGCCCGGTGCAAGGAGGGGAACCTCGCCTACTTCTACGATCACTGGGGCTACCGGGACTACGACGCGGTCGCCCAGCTCGACTGCGATCACGTGCCCTCGCCCGGGTACCTGGCCGAGATGATCCGGCCGTTCGGCGACCCGGCGATCGGCTACGTCGCGGCACCCAGCGTGTGCGACGCCAACGGCGCCTGGTCCTGGGCGGCCAGGGGGCGGGTCCGCCGGGAGGCCCCGTTCCACGGCCCGATCCAGCTCGGCCACAACGATGGCCTCGCGCCGGCGTGCATCGGCTCCCACTACGCGGTGCGGACGGCGGCCCTGGCGCAGATCGGCGGCCTCGGACCCGAGCTGGCCGAGGACTTCTCGACCACGTTCCTGCTCAGCGCGGCCGGCTGGCAGGGGGCGTTCGCGATCCGCGCGGAGGCGCACGGGGCCGGGCCGAACACGTTCGCGGCGATGGTGCGCCAGGAGTTCCAGTGGGCGCGGAGCCTGACCACCCTGCTGCTCGGAATGGTGCCGCGGAACCTGCGCCGCCTGAGCTGGCGGCTGCGGCTGAGGTTCCTCTACGCGCTCTCGTACTACCCGCTCATGTCGGGCGCCACCGCGATCGGCCTGGCGCTGGCGCCGGTAGCGGTGCTGACCGGGCAGCCCTGGATCCGGGTGAACTACTTCGGCTTCCTCGCCCACATCTGGTCGGTCTCGGTGTGGCTCCTGATGCTGACCGTGCTGCTGCGCGGCAGGGGGCTGCTGCGGCCGTGGGCGCCGGTCCTCAGCTGGGAGTCGTGGCTGTACAGCCTGACCCGCTGGCCGTTCATCCTGCTCGGCGTGGCCGCGGCGGTGGTGCAGCTGGTGCGCCCGCGGCCGGTCACGTTCGCGGTGACGCCGAAGGCCCACGGAGGCCTCGAGCCGCTGCGGGCCCTGCTGGTCGCCCCGTTCGCCGTGATCGCGCTGGCCGCCGCCGGGGCGGCGCTCGCCGGGGAGCGGGTCAGCTCCGCGGCGGGCTACGTGTTCCTGTGCCTGGCGGAGGCGCTCACCTACGCGGCCGTCGCGTGGTCGGTGCCCGTGCTGCACGCCAGGGAGGCGGCGGCGCGGGTCGGCACCCGGGTGGGCGCGGCGGTCCGGGCCACGGCCCGCCCGCCGCTCGCGCTCGCCGCGGCGGCTGGGCTGGCCGCCGCCGCCGCCATCGCGCTGTACCCCGCGTACGCGATCCGGCTGCTTGGAGGATGATCACATGGCCCCGCTCCCGTCACCCGGTTCCGCGATGACCGTGCTGGTCACCGGCGGCGCCGGGTTCATCGGCAGTCACACCTGCGCGGACCTGCTCGACCACGGCCACGACGTGGTGATCGTGGACGACCACTCGAACAGCTCGCCGGGGGCGCTGCGCGCGCTGCGCGAGGTGACCCGGCGCGAGCTCGCCGCGTACCGCGCCGACCTGCGCGACGACCGGGCGCTCGGCGAGGTGTTCGCCCGGCACCCGATCGACGCGGTGATTCACTTCGCCGCGAAGAAGGTGGTCCCCGAGTCGGTGCGGATCCCGCTGGAGTACTACAGCGTCAACGTGGGCGGGACGGTCAGCCTGCTGCGCGTCATGCGCGAGCACGCCGTGCGGCGGCTGGTGTTCTCCTCCTCCTGCTCGGTCTACGGCGACCAGTTCGGCCACCCGATCACCGAGGACGAGCCGCCCGGCCCGGTGAACCCGTACGCGCGGTCCAAGCTGGTCTGCGAGCAGGTGCTTGCCGACGCCTGCGCCAGCGACGGCGGGCTGTCGGTGATCGCGCTGCGGTACTTCAACCCGGTGGGGGCGCATCCGAGCGGGGGGCTCGGCGAGGAGCCGCGCGGCGCGCCGCGCGCCCTGATGCCGTGCATCACGCAGGTCGCCGCGGGCCTGGCCGCGGAGCTGCTCGTGTTCGGCGGGGACTCCCCGACCCCGGACGGCACCGCGATCCGGGACTACGTCCACGTCATGGACGTCGCCGGGGCGCACCGGGTGGCGCTCGCCCACATCGACGAGCAGCCCGGCCTGCGAGTGCGGAACATCGGGACCGGAGCGGGCACGTCCGTGCTGCAGATGGTGGCGGCCTTCCGGGATGCGTGCGGCGTGCACGTCCCGTACGTGATCACGCCCCGGCGCTCCGGGGACGTCGCCAGCCTGGTCGCCGACGCGAGCCGGGCCGGGCGGGAGTGGGGGTGGCGGGCCTCGCGCGGCCTGGCCGAGATGTGCCGGGACGCCTGGCGCTTCCGGCTCCTGCATCCGAAGGGCTACAAGGGGTAGCACGGCTCCGCCGGCCGCGCGGCGGGCGGGGCGGCGGGAAGGGGGGACAGATGCGCATCACGGTCATCGGCACCGGCTACCTCGGCGCCGTGCACGCGGCCTGCATGGCGAGCATCGGGCACGAGGTGCTCGGCGTGGACTCCGACGCCGACAAGATCACCGAGCTGGCGGCGGGCCGCGCGCCGTTCTACGAGCCGGGGCTCGCCGACCTCCTCCGCCCGGCCGTGCGCTCGGGCAGGCTCCGCTTCGGCACGTCGTTCGCCGAGGCGGGGGCCTTCGGCGAGCTGCACTTCATCTGCGTCGGCACGCCGCAGCTGGCCGGCTCCTACGCCGCCGACGTGAGCGCGGTGGACGCCGCCGTGGAGAGGCTGGTGCCGCGGTGCGCGCGCGACTGCCTCATCGTCGGCAAGTCCACCGTCCCGGTCGGGACCGCCTCCCGGCTCGCCGCCGTGGTCGCCGGCCTGGCGCCCGCCGGCGTGACGGCCGAGCTCGCCTGGAACCCCGAGTTCCTGCGCGAGGGCACGGCCATCGCCGACACCCTCCACCCGGAGCGCCTGGTCGCCGGCGTGTCGTCCGCGCGGGCCGACGCGGCGCTGCGGCAGGCCTACGCGCCGATGATCGAGGCCGGGACGCCCTACATCTCGACCGACCCGAGCACCGCGGAGCTGGTCAAGGTGTCCGCCAACGCGTTCCTGGCCACCAAGGTCTCGTTCATCAACGTGATCGCCGATGTCTGCGACGTCGCCGACGCCGACGTGGCCACGCTCGCCCAGGCGCTGGGGTACGACAGCCGGATCGGCCCGCAGGCCCTGGGGGCCGGCCTCGGGTTCGGCGGCGGCTGCCTGGCCAAGGACGTGCGCGCGCTCGCCGCCCGGGCCGAGGAGCTGGGCGCGTCGGACGCCGTCGCCTTCCTCGGCACCGTTGACGCGGTGAACGCGGCGCGGCGGCGCCGGGCGGTCGACATCGCCCGGTCGATGGCGGGCGGTTCCCTGCGGGGGACCCGGGTCGCCGTGCTCGGGGTGGCGTTCAAGCCGGGCACCGATGACGTCCGCGACTCTCCCGCGCTGGCGGTGGCCGCCGCCGTCAGCCTGCAGGGCGCCGAGGTCCGCGCGCACGACCCGAGGGCGGCCGCGAACGCCCGCGCGCTCCACCCGCAGCTGCGCTTCGCGCCGGACGTGACCGGCGCCTGCGAGGGCGCCGACGTGGTGCTGCACCTGACCGAGTGGGACGAGTACCAGGACGTGGACCCGTGGGCGCTGCGCGCCGTGGTCCGCGAGCCGCGGGTCTTCGACGCGCGGAACGTGCTGCCGCTGGAGCGCTGGCGGGCGGCCGGCTGGACCGCCCGCGCCTTCGGGCGGCGGATCCGGCCGGGCAGGGCGGAGGGCCCGCGGCCGGCGGCCGCCGGGGGGCGGCTCGCCCCGGTGGGCGGCGGCTCGCCGCGGCCGCCGGGCCCGCAGTGCCCCAGCTGGTGCCTGAGGGGGGATGAGCGGTGCGAGTGCTGGTGACCGGGGGAGCCGGATTCGTCGGCTCCCACCTGTGCGATGCCCTGATCGCGCGCGGGGACGCGGTGGTCTGCGTCGATGACCTGTCGACCGGTTGCGCCGGCAATGTCTCCCAGCTCACCGGCCTGGCCGGGTTCGAGCTCGTGGTGGCGGACGTGAGCGCGGGCCTGGCGATCGACGGCCCGCTCGACGCGGTCGCGCACCTGGCCAGCCCCGCCTCGCCGCGGGACTACCTGGCCAGGCCGCTGCCGACGCTGGCCGTGGGCAGCCGCGGCACCGAGCACGCGATCCGGCTCGCGCACGACCGGCGCGCGCGGTTCCTCCTCGCCTCGACCAGCGAGGTCTACGGCGACCCGGCCGTCCACCCGCAGCCGGAGTCGTACTGGGGCAACGTCAACCCGGTCGGGCCGCGCAGCGTCTACGACGAGGCGAAGCGGTTCGCCGAGGCGCTCACCGCGGCCTACGCCCGGGAGCTCGGCACCAACGCGGGGATCATCCGCATCTTCAACACCTACGGGCCGAGGATGAAGGCCACCGACGGCCGGGTGGTGACCAGCTTCATCGCGCAGGCGCTGCGCGGGCGGCCGCTCACCGTGTACGGGGACGGCAGCCAGACGCGCAGCTTCTGCTACATCGACGACCTGGTGCGCGGGGTGATCGCGATGCTCGACCGCGCCGAGCCCGGCCCGATCAACCTGGGCAACGACGAGGAGATCCCGGTCATCGACCTGGCGCGGATGGTGCGGCGGCTGACCGGGTCCGCATCGCCGGTCGAATACCGGCCGCTGCCCGCCGACGACCCGGCCAGGCGCCGCCCGGTGATCGCCAAGGCGGCCGAGGTCCTCGGCTGGTCGCCGGCGGTCCCCGCCGAGGAGGGGCTGCGCCGCACCATCGCCTGGTTCCGCTCCCGCCCGGAAGGGCTCGGCGAGGCCGCCCAGGCGGGGGCGCGGCCCGGCGCCGGGGCCACCGGGCGGTAGGGCGGGCCGGGGAGGCGGACCGCGATGCCCCCGCAGCCGTCCCGGCGGGCCTGGCCGTGGCGCCTGGCGCTCTGGCTGGCCGCCGCGGCGGCGTCGGCTGCGGCGCTGGCGGTCGCGGCCACGACGGCCGGCCTGTTCCGCGTCGGGCCGCTGGCCGCTGCGGTGACCTATTACGTCAGCCCGGCGGGGAACGACGGCGCCCAGGGCACCTCGCCGGGCACGGCCTGGCGGACGCTGGCCCGCGCCAGCGCCGCCGTGCTGCGCCCCGGTGACCGGCTGCTGCTGCAGGGGGGCGCCCGCTTCACCGGGCGCCTGGCCCTCGGGCCGGGCGACGCGGGGGACCCCGCGCGGCCGGTGCGGATCGGCTCCTATGGCACGGGGCGGGCGACGATCGAGGGCGCCGGCTCGGGCATCGTGGTCACGGACACGGCCGGCCTGGACATCTCGGGCCTGCGCATCACCGCGCGGCGGGCGGCCCCGCCCGGGGCGGGCATCGTCCTGTTCAGCGACCTGAGCCGGCGCCACAGGCTGGCGCACGTGGTGATCTCCGGCGTCGATGTCAGCGGCTTCGAGAACGGCATCCTGATCGGCGCCTCGGGGCGCACCGGCTTCGCCGGCGTGCGGATCAGCGACTCGGTCGTGCACGGCAACCTCGCCTCCGGGATCTCCAGCTACGGGCCGCCGTTCGATCCCCGCGCGCCGGCCTATCCGCACGCGCGGATCGTCATCACCGGCGTGCGGGCGTACGGGAACCTGGGCGATCCGCGCGCGACCGGGAACACGGGGAACGGGATCGTCCTCGGCGGGGTGGCGGGTGGCAGGATCGCCTGGTCCACCGCGTACGGCAACGGGGGCCGCGGCCGGTCCGTCACCGAGGGGCCGGTGGGGATCTGGACGTACGACTCCACGGGGATCGTCATCGAGCACGACCTGTCCTACGGGAACCACTCGCCGAACGCCCATGACGGCGGCGGGTTCGGCCTGGACCAGAACACCTCCCGGTGCGTGCTCCAGTACGACCTGTCCTATGGCAACTGGGGCCCGGGCTTCCTGATCTACACCGGCAGGCGGAACGGGGCGGACACCGGCGACGTCGCCAGGTTCGACATCAGCAGCGGCGACGCCCGGGTGCCGCACGGGTCGGGCGGGATCCTGGTGGCCGGGTGGGTGCGGGACGTCGCCGTGTACCAGGACACCGTGGTGACCGGCGCCTGGTCGGGCGGGGTGCACGCCCCGCTGCGCCTCGGCCGGTCGGTCCGCGGCGTGACCGTCCGCAACAGCATCTTCGTGGCGGCGTCCCGGCCCGGCCCGCTGGCCTACTCGCCCTGGCCGCTGCGCCGGGGGCAGGCGCTGCTGCAGGGGAACGACTACTACGAGGCGGCCCCGGCGCCGCCCGGCGCGCCTGCCTGGTCGGTGGGCTGGGGAGGGGTGAGCTACCGCTCGCTGCCGGCCTGGCGGGCGGCGACCGGCCAGGAGACGCTGGCCGGCCGGCCGGCCGGCACGACCGCCAACCCGCGGCTGGCCGGCCCGGTCCTGGGGCTGACCGCGCGCTCCGCGCGCCGCGCCGTCGCCGGGGCCGCGGGCCTGCGGCTCGCCCCCGGCTCGCCGGCCCGGGGCGCGGGCCTGAACCTGCGGCGCCTGTTCGGCATCGACCCGGGTCCGGCCGACTTCGCCGGGCAGCCGGTCACCCCCGGCCGGCTGAACCTCGGCGCGTGGTGAGCCCGGCAGGCGGCCCGCCGGCGGCGGGGCCGCGCCTGGCATGATGGCGGCACCGCGACGAAGGGGCTGGTGGCCGCATGGGGTTCGATGTGACCAGGGTCCGCGCCTGCTACCCGGCGCTGGCCGACGGGCACGCCTACCTGGACGGGGCGGCGGGGACGCAGGTGCCCGCCGCGGTGATCGAGGCGATCGCGCGAGCCTGGCGGTCCGGCCTGGGCAACGCCGGCGGCGCGTTCCCGGCGAGCGCGCGGGCGACCGCGATCACCCGGGCGTGCCGGGAGGCGGTGGCCGACCTGGTGGGCGGCGACCCGGACGGCGTGGTCCTCGGCCCGAACATGACCACGCTGACCTACCGGATGGCCGCTGCGCTGGCCGCAACCTGGCGGCCCGGGGACGAGGTGGTCGTCTCCCGCCTCGATCACGACGCCAACGTGCGCCCCTGGGTGCAGGCCGCGGGCCGGGCGGGCGCGGTGGTCCGGTGGGCCGAGGTGGTCCGGGAGACCGGCGAGCTGCCGGCGGCGCAGTACGCGGACCTGATCGGCGAGCGGACCAGGCTGGTGGCGGTCACCGCGGCGAGCAACGTGATCGGCACCAGGCCGGACGTGGCCGCGATCACCGCGATGGCCAGGGCCGCGGGCGCGCTCAGCTACGTCGACGGCGTCCACGCCACCCCGCACGGCCCGGTCGACGTCCGGGCGCTGGGCGCCGACTTCTACGCCACCAGCGCGTACAAGTGGTCCGGACCGCACGTCGGGGCGGTGATCGCCGACCCTGGGCTGCTGGCCACGCTGCGCCCGGACAAGCTCGTGCCGTCGCCGGACGAGGTGCCCGACCGGTTCGAGCTCGGCACCCTGCCCTTCGCCAGCCTGGCCGGGGTGGCCGCCGCAGTCGACCACCTCGCCGCCCTCGACGACGCGGCGGCCGGGAGCCGCCGGGCGCGGATCCTCGCGTCGATGAGCGCGGCCGAGCGGCACGAGCGGGAGCTGTTCGGACGGCTGCTGGCGGGCCTGGAGGCGATGGGCCACGTCACCACCTACGGCCGCGCCGCAGCGCGCACCGCGACCGCGTACTTCACGGTCGCCGGGGTGACCCCCCGGCAGGTCGCCGAGCGCCTGGCCGCACGGCGGGTCAACGTGTGGAACGGGCACAACTACGCCTGGGAGCTGACCGGCGCGCTGGGGATCCGGGACGCCGGCAGCGCCGTCCGGGCCGGCCTGGTGCATTACAACGACGAGTCGGACGTCACGCGGCTGCTGGAGGCCGTCGCCGGCCTGGCCTGAGGACCGGGGCGAGGCCCGGCCGGCAGCGTGGCGGCGGGCCGGGCTCGCCCGGGCAGGGCGCGCCCGGCGGGGCCCGGTCCCGCGGGGCCCCGGGCTAGGGTGCGAGGCTGAAGCGGTAGAGGCGGGAGTCACGCTGCTGGAAGCCGACCCGCTCGTAGAGGCGCCCGGCTGCCTCCCGTGACGGCCGGGTGGTCAGGTCGATGGTCCTCGCGCCGGCCTCGCGCGCGATGCGGATCGCCGCGCGGGTGAGCTCCTCGCCGATCCGGTTCCCCCGGGCGGACTCGTCCACCACGACGTCCTCGATCCAGGCCCGCACGCCGGTGGGGATCGGGAAGGTCACCAGCGTCAGCGTGCCCACGATCGCTCCCCCGGCCCGGGCCAGCAGCACGGTGCTGGCCGGCGCCGACACGATCGCCCGGAGCCCGTCGGCGTCGAGCGGGGCAGCCGAGGCGGACAGCTGCGGCAGCAGCCGGGCGAACGCCTCGACCACCTCGGCGGTCACCTCGGTGAGGACCTCGATTTCCACGTTCACGCGGCGGAATCTACCCGGAGCGCCCGGCCCCCCGCACGCCGGCCCGGCGCGGGCCCGGCCTCATCAGCCCGCCGCGAGCCTGCCGCCGCTGCGGCCCGGCCCCGCCTCCCCGGCGCTCGCGGCCGCGGACGGCGCGCTCCTGAGCAGGCCGGCGAGGACCTGCGCGCGCATGGAAACGGGCCGGGCCCGGCGGGAGGTCGGGCCCGGCCCGTGCTCGCGGGCGGCTCAGCCGGGCAGTGCGCGGCCCGGTCAGACCGCGTACTCCAGCAGCGGCTGCGCCCGGCTCGGGTGCCTGAGCTTGGACAGGGACTGCTTCTCCAGCTGCCTGATCCGCTCCCGGGTCAGCCCGAGCGCCTTGCCGATCTCGTCGAGCGTGTGCGGGTTGCCGTCGTACAGCCCGAAGCGCATCGCCATGATCGTCGCCTCGCGCGGGGTGAGCGCGTCCAGGGCGTGCCTCAGCTGGTCGGCCATGAGCTGCCGGTCGACCAGCTCGGACGCCTCGGGCGCGTCCACGTCCTCGATCAGGTCGCCGATCGAGGTCTCGCCGTCCTCGCCGATCGTCGAGTCGAGGCTGATCGGCTGCCTGCTCGTGCGGAGCAGCTCCTCGATCTGGTCGGGGGTGCGGTCGAGCTCGACCGCCAGCTCCTCGGGGGTCGGCTCGCGGCCGAGGCGCTGGTGCATGTCCCGCTCGACCCGGCTCAGCTTGCTCAGCATCTCCAGGACGTGCACCGGCAGCCGGATCGTCCGCGCCGAGTCGGCGAAGCCGCGCTGGATCGCCTGGCGGATCCACCACATCGCGTACGTGGAGAACTTGTAGCCCTTGGTGTAGTCGAACTTCTCGACCGCCCGGATCAGGCCCAGGTTCCCCTCCTGCACGACGTCGAGCAGGGACAGGCCGCGGTCGCTGTACTTCTTGGCCACCGAGACCACCAGCCGCAGGTTGGCCTCGAGCATGTGGGCCTTGGCCGCGCGCCCGTCGGCCGCCACGGCCTCCAGGTCGGCCCGGTAGTCGGGCGGCAGG